>CALVCB010000039.1 GCA_944325965.1 uncultured Bacteroidales bacterium | reverse complement strand
TTCGAACCCCCGGAGCCTTTCAGCTCAACAGTTTTCAAGACTGCCGTAATCGACCACTCTACCACCTCTCCAATATTGTCAATCATTCCGGATATTTGTACTTGTTTCCCGAAACGGATTGCAAAGGTAGTGATTTTTTGTAAACAAGCAAATTTTATTCAATGTATTTTGAAAAAAATCACAACTCTTTTCTCAGCCGCGCCTTAGGGATTCCGAGCTGGTCGCGGTATTTCGCTATTGTACGGCGGGCGACCTTGTACCCTTTGCCGCTCATTACGGACACCAGCTGGTCATCGGTAAGAGGGTGGCGTTTGTCCTCGTTGTCCACACACTCCTGGAGAGCCTTTTTGAGCTCTCTTGTGGATACCTCTTCTCCGTCCTGGTTTTCAAGCCCCTCGGAAAAGAAGTATTTAAGAGAATAGATCCCAAAGTGGGTTTCGATATATTTGCTGTTCACTACTCTGGAAATCGTCGATATGTCGAAACCGGTCCTTTCCGCAATGTCTTTGAGTACCATAGGCTTCAGGTGGCTTTCATCCCCGTCGATGAAATAGTCGTGCTGGTAGTCTATGATAGCTTTCATGGTGCTTTCGAGGGTGTTGTGCCTCTGTTTGATGGCTTCCACGAACCACTTGGCCGAGTCGAGTTTCTTTTTGACAAAGGTGGCTGCTTCCTTCTTTTCCCTTTCCGAAGAGTTTGCCGCTTCCAACAGTATGTCTGCATACTTCTTGTTGACACGGAGTTCCGGGATGGAGAATCTCGGCATTGTGAGCTTAAGTTCTCCGTTTTCGAGCGTCAGGACAAAGTCCGGGACAATCTGCTGTGCCTGGTCGTTGTATGAGTCGTCGATCTGGCCGCCAGGGGAAGGGTTCAGCTTCAGTATCTTGGACATCGCTGCCTTCATTTCCTCTTCGGAAATACCCATGCGCGAGATTATCTTCTGGAAATGCTTGTTTGTGAATTCCGTAAAAAAGTCCTTGAGTATCCTGGTGGCATTGATGACCTCCGGAGTCTGTTTCATGGTGCGTATCTGCAGGAGGAGGCATTCCCTCAAGTCTCTTGCCCCGACACCTGCCGGGTCGAACTCCTGTATGACCTTAAGCATGTCGAGCACTTCCTGCTCGTCGGTCTCGATACCGGCCCTGAAGGCCAGGTCGTCCACCAGGCTTTCAATGCTGCGCCTCAGGTAGCCGTCGTCGTCAAGGCTGCCGATGATGAATGCGGCCACGGCGTGCTGGTGCTCGGTCAGGTTCCTGAACCCGAGCTGGTCCATCAGGCTCTGGGTGAAGCTCTCCTTTACGGAGAATGTATTGTACTGCGGGCGTTCGTCCTTGCCGTAGTTGTTTATCCTCAGCTTGTAGCTCGGGATGGAGTCGTCCTCCTTGTAGTCGGACAGGGACACTTCCCTCGGCCCGTCATTGTCGTCATCGCTGTCATTAGAGACATTCTCGTCAAGCACGGGGTTCTCTTCCAGCTCTTTCCGTATCCTCTGTTCCAGTTCCTGGGTAGGAAGCTCGATGAGTTTTATCGTCTGGATCTGGAGCGGGGAGAGCTTCTGAGTCTGTTTAAGTTCCAATCCTTGTTTCAGCATAGCATCAAAACATTAGATTATCATCAGAAGACATCATAGTGAGGTGCGCTGCCCGTCCGGTGCCGGCCTCAATACTTTCACCGTGTCGGTGACTGTCGGTCTGGTCCTGTCCACTGCCGGGTAATTTATGTTTTCCTTGACGACGAATGCCGTAGGGTATTCCTTCACGATGGACCTGAGCAGCTGCATTGCCTCCGACTTCGTCCTGAAGTCTCCTACCGTGACCTTGAAATAGGGGTTGACGTAGCTCCTGTAGACCGGTATGTCGGGATGAGCGGCGGAGAAATCCTTTTCCATCTTCTCGGAATCGGTCCTTGCGCTCTGCCTGTTGTCAAAGAAGATTCGGATACGGTATCCGTCCAGGGCCCTTCCGGAGTTTGCGGCTATGTGGTTTTTAAGGGAATTGCGTATGAGCTGGGACTGGTGTACCTTCACATCGGCGGCGCATCCTGCGTCTTTTGCAGGCATGATGTCGAAGATGTCCTTGCCTACCAGGCTGCTGTCCACTCTCGGCGCCGGGACGGTGACCACAGAATCCGCAAGCGTATAGCCTTCCGGAATAACGAGAGTGTCGAGCTGCTGGGCGGCAGCGGCGGCCCCGCAAGCGAAATATAAGGCAACCAGTGACGCGGTATTGATGAGTATTTTCTTTATATATTCCATTTTCAGTTAATTAGAGCGAGTTTATGATGTTTTTGACAGGAATGTCTTTAAGTTCGAACTTCTTCCAGGGGCTTTTCCCTACCCGGGCCCGGGCGTTCACGTCCATGGTGCAGTCGGATATGTCGAAGTCACGGGCCAAAGACATAAGTGCCAGGGGCGAGAGGTCAGGCGAGAGCTTCAGGGAGCAGCTGACTGTCGCCGTATCCAGCCCGCGTCCGCCGATCTCGAACGGTGCGATGGTGAATGTACCTAAATTTTTCCCGGACTTGTACAGGGTCCCGTCGATGCCTGATACGGAAATGTCTTTCGCAGGATTGTCCACCGAGACCGACGCAATGGCTTCGGCCGAATCAAGTCCTTTGATAGACAATGATTTGATATTGAAAGACTCTATGCGGATATTCCTGATGTCTTTCAAACTTGTACAACCGGTGCAGCATATCATCATCCAGACTGCCGCCAGAACCGCAATTCTGCAGGTAATTCTCTTTCCCATATCCTTGCAAAGATAGAAAAAATATAAGTCAGATAAAAATCTTATCTTTGCCCTGTCAAACCAGGGATTGTCATATAATATTATAATATGAAGAACAGCATAAGACCTATATCGGACCCGTCCAGGCCGAAAGTATATATAGAGACATACGGGTGCCAGATGAATGTGAATGACAGCGAGGTGATACTGTCTATACTGCAGGATGCCGGCTACGCCCTGACTGAAAATATAGAGGAGGCGTCCCTCATCCTTGCCAACACCTGTTCGATCAGGGACAATGCGGAACAGCGCATCTGGGGCCGCATCGAGCAGTTCCGCCTGCAGAAGCGCAGGAGGGACGGGGTGGTGATAGGCATAGTCGGCTGCATGGCCGAGAGGCTCAAGGAGAAGCTCCTTGACTCACATGTGGTCGACCTGGTGGCCGGTCCTGACTCTTACAGGTCCCTTCCGGAGCTCATAGGCAGGATAACACCGGACTCTCCCCAGATCAATGTGCTCCTTTCGCACGAGGAGACATATGCGGACATTTCTCCTGTCAGGATGGACAAGAACGGTGTCAGCGCGTTCATTTCCATTATGCGCGGATGCAACAACGTATGTTCCTATTGCGTGGTCCCTTATACAAGGGGGGCGGAGCGCAGCCGCGATCCGGAGACCATTCTCCGTGAGGCGGAGCAGCTGTATGAGAACGGGTACAGGGAGGTCTGCCTGCTCGGGCAGAATGTCGATTCCTATTACTGGGAGCATCCGGATTCCGCTGACAGGAATGTGGATTTCGCAGGCCTGCTCGAGATGGTCGCCAAGGTCAGCCCGGACCTGAGGGTCAGGTTCTCGACATCGCACCCCAAGGACATCAGCGACGAGGTCATCTATACGATGGCGATGTATGACAACATCTGCAAGCATATCCACCTTCCTGTGCAGTCCGGCAGCAACACCATGCTGGAGAAGATGCGCCGCAAGTACACCCGCGAGTGGTATCTGGAGCGTGTCGCCAAGATACGGTCGGTGATTCCGGACTGCGGGCTCACTACTGATGTGATTGCCGGTTTCTGCGGAGAGACGGAGCAGGATCATGCGGATACGCTCTCGCTGATGGAGGAAGTTTGCTTTGACGGGGCTTTCATGTTCCAGTATTCGGAGAGGCCCGGTACGCTTGCCGCAAGGAAATACAAGGATGATGTCCCGGAAGATGTCAAGACTGCGAGGCTGAACGAGATCATTGCGCTCCAGGGGAGGATGAGTCTCAAAAGCAATGAAAAAGAGATAGGCAGGAGGCATGTTGTACTTGTCGAGGGCGTCTCCAAAAAGAACAGCGGTGAGCTTTTCGGAAGAGCCAGCAACAACAAGGTATGTGTCTTCCCTTCAGGAGGACATGAAATAGGAGAGTATGTTACGGTTGAAGTAATATCTTGTACATCAGCGACTTTGATTTCAAGGCTGGTGTGATTCGCCATAGAAGGTTGTCATAAGGGGTCCGGGATCGGCTGCACTTATTTCATCAAGCTGCACTGTTTCCCGGATTTTTTATTAATTTCAACCTCTGATTAACCACATTCATATAGCTTATTATGAAAGAGAACAGCTCAGAGAAGTATATCCTTGCCCTGGACCAGGGGACAAGCAGTTCCAGGGCAATCGTATTCGACCGTTCCGGCAGGATCATTTCGGTTTCACAGAAAGAATTCACCCAGTATTTCCCGAAGCCCGGATGGGTGGAGCATAACCCGTCGGAAATCTGGTCTTCACAGGCATCCGTCATAGCCGAGGCCATCACGTCTGTCGGGATAAACGGAAAGAATATTGCCGGAATCGGCATCACGAACCAGAGGGAGACTACCATTGTCTGGGATGCGGAGACCGGACAGCCCGTGTATAACGCCATAGTCTGGCAGGACAGGCGGACATCGGGATATTGTGATTCTCTGAAGAACGATGGCCTCACCGGATATATCCGGCAGAGGACAGGCCTTATAATCGATGCTTATTTCAGTGCCACGAAAATCAGGTGGATCCTTGAAAATGTGGAAGGGGCAAGGGCTAAGGCCGAGGCAGGGAAGCTCCGTTTCGGCACTGTAGATTCATGGCTCGTGTGGATGCTGACAAGAGGGGAGAAGCATGTTACCGATGTCAGCAACGCTTCGAGGACAATGCTCTTCAACATACATACCCTGCAGTGGGACCCTGACTTGCTGGAGCTGTTCGGCATTCCGGAGACGATGATGCCGGAGGTACGTTCCTCAAGCGAGGTATACGGATACACCAAGACTACGATTTTCGCCCATGAGGTGCCTATTTCGGGAATTGCCGGAGACCAGCAGGCCGCCCTTTTCGGGCAGATGTGCACAGAGCCCGGGTCTGTGAAGAACACATACGGGACAGGCTGTTTCCTTCTTATGAACAGCGGAAGCAGGCCCATACTTTCTTCCAATGACCTTCTTACCACGATCGCATGGAAGATAGGGGATACCGTCAATTATGCCTTGGAGGGCAGCATTTTCGTGGGCGGTTCCGTGGTCCAGTGGCTTAGGGACGGACTCGGTGTGATCAGCTCATCTTCAGAAGTTGAGGCACTTGCCGCAAGTGTCCCTGACAGCGGTGGGGTATATTTTGTCCCTGCCCTTACGGGCCTCGGAGCCCCGTACTGGGACCAGTATGCGAAAGGATGCATATACGGTATTACGCGGGGGACTAAGGCGGCACACATCGCACGTGCCGCGCTTGAAGGCATCGCGTTCCAGACCATGGACATAGTCAATGCGATGCAGAAGGACTCCGGAGTAGCCCTCAAGGAGCTGAAAGTCGATGGAGGGGCCTCGCGGAACAATCTCCTGATGCAGTTCCAGGCTGACATTCTCGGCGTGCCTGTCATAAGGCCGTCCGTTACAGAGACAACCGCGCTCGGTGCCGCCTATCTTTCCGGCCTTGCGGTAGGGTACTGGGATGACCTGTCCAGCATCAAGACACAGTGGAGTGCGGAGAGGACTTTCTCTCCTCAGGCTCCGGAAGATTTCGTAATTGCGGAGAAGGCAGGATGGGCAGATGCCGTTTCCCGTACATTGTCAGACAGACAGGAGGATTGAGTATGGAACTGTCATTATTCTCAAAATGCGTATTCGAGTTTCTCGGTACAATGGTCCTTATCCTTCTCGGAGACGGAGTGGTGGCATCGAATTCCCTCGCCAAGTCCAAAGGGCAGAACGGCGGCTGGATTGTCATAACCATGGCATGGGGATTCGCGGTAATGTGCGGTGTCTTTATCGCAGGCCCTTATTCGGGGGCGCATCTCAATCCTGCCGTATCGGTGGGGATGGCCGCGGCCGGCATGTTCCCGTGGGCTTATGTGCCTGGGTATGTGGTTTCGCAGCTGCTCGGGGGATTCGTGGGGGCGGTCCTTGTCTATCTGTTCTATAAGGACCATTTCGACGCCACAGATGATGCGGACACTAAGCTCGGTGTGTTCTGTACGATGCCTGCCATCCCGGGCAAATGGCGTAACCTTTTCTGCGAGTTTGTCGGCACCTGGCTACTGGTGTTTGTAATACTTGCCTTTTCTAACAAGGAGAACACGCCGGAAGTCGGTATGGGCAGTCTGGGCGGCTTCCCTGTGACGATGCTCATCATGTCCATAGGCATGTCTCTCGGAGGAGCTACGGGCTATGCCATCAATCCGGCCAGGGACCTTTCTCCACGTATTGCCCATGCCCTGCTCCCGATAAGGGGCAAGAGGGACAGCGGGTGGAAGTACAGCTGGATTCCGGTGCTGGGACCGCTTCTGGGCGGCCTTTTTGCCGCGGCCATGTATCTTTGTGTATATGATTGTGTGCTTTAACTGATTCATGGAATGGCACTTCAAATCTTCTCCAATGTTTTTTCGATATTGTATATCCTGCTGATTGTAGGGACTATCCTGATAATCCTGACTGACAACCAGGATTCCGGACGCAAGATTTCATGGATACTTGTCATAGGCCTTCTGCCGATAGTGGGCCTCCTGTGCTATGTGGTCTTCGGTTTCAACTGGAGAAGGGCGGGCTTTTTCCAGAGACGTCACAAGAACTTCCTTAAAGAGTTCGATGAAATGGCCGACGGACGGATAAAGGACCTTCTGTTCGGCCATTCCGTCGAGGAGAAAATCAGGGAGGACTACAGGGAGGTCGCCCGTCTGCTTTCAGAGGTCGACAAGATCACTGTGAGCGATGACAATGACATTGAGATCATCACCTCCGGAAAGCGCAAGTTCGATGCCCTGACCGAGGACATCCGCAATGCCAGGGACCATATCCATATGGAGTATTTCTATTTCAAGAAGGACATGGGCAGCCGCAAGATACGCGCCCTCCTCATGCAGAAGGCTCGGGAAGGGGTGAAGGTCAGGTTCATACATGAGAATATCGCCAATATCGAGATCAGCTCCCGGTATTACAATGAGATGAAGAAGGCCGGTGTCGAAGTAGTCCCTTTCACCAATACGAGGATCACCCATTTGACCATCGGTGCCCAGCTGAATTACCGTGACCACAGAAAAATAGTAGTGATTGACGGCAAGATAGGCTATACCGGGGGGATGAACATCAGCGATGACTATTTTGTACGCTGGCGTGATACGCACATGAGGATTACCGGTGAGGCGGTATCTAGCCTGCAATACAGCTTCATGAATTCTTTTATAACATCAGGGGGTAAGATCCGGGAAGACTATTCCAGGTATTTCCCTCAGCATGTTAAACTTAGTCCTGCAAAGCTGATCCAGATTGTCCCGGACGAGCCTGACAACCAATGGCCTGTAATCCAGATGGGGACCGTGTGGGCCGTACAGCATGCCAGGAATTATATCTATATCCAGACTCCGTACTTTGTGCCTCCCGAGCCATTGCTGCAGGCCCTTGAATCTACAGCCTTGAAGGGCGTGGATGTACGTATAATGATTCCGAAGAAAGCCGACCTGTGCTATATGGGGCCGGCCAACAGGTCGTACTATACTGAGTGTCTGGAAGCCGGGATAAAAATATACGAGAAGACAGGCAACTTCATACATTCTAAAACTCTCGTTGCGGATGACTATCTCTCGATTCTGGGGTCTGCCAATATGGACTACAGGAGCTTTGACCTGAACTATGAGATAAATACATACATTTACGACGAATCTGTCTCCAGGGAGAACAAGGCCATCTTCCTGTATGACCTTGAATCATGTGAGGAGGTGACGCTTGAGAAATGGCGGAAGATACCGTGGTACAGCAAGCTGCTTCAGTCTCTGATCCGGCTTTTCGCCCCGTTGCTGTAGGTTTTTTGGGGGGCATGAGGCAGCCCAAAGAAGAATGTAATGTCAAAAAAAAGAACTGACCATTTCCGGATCAGTTCTTTTTTTTATTGAATTACAGGGAACAAGGATTATTCCTTTCCTCCTCCGAGCGCCTGGTAGAGGGTTACGACAGACTGCAGCAGCTGGTACTGGTCGCTGATGGCGTTGAGCTGTGCGCTGAGCAGGGACTGTTGTGCAGTCAGAAGCTCAAGGTATGTCGTCCCGGATGAGTTCCTGAACAGATATTCCGTAGAAGTAAGTGTCCTTTCAAGGTCCTTGCACTGGGCCTGATGCTTTTCGAGCATGGTCTCATGCGTCTGGATTGCAAAGAGGGCATTGTTAACCTCCTCTCCTGCCGCGAGCAGGGCCTGACGGTAGTTGAGCCTTGCAATCTCTTCTTCAGCCTTGCTTACTTTGAGGTTGGCCCTGAGCTGCCCGTGGTTGAAGATAGGGACAGTCAGCTGGCCGAGTGCGGAAAGGAGCCATCCGGAAGGGTTGGTGATTGCCTGTCCCAAACTGTTCGTCCATCCTGCGCTGCCTGAAAGGTTGATGCTCGGATAGAACGCGGACCTTGCCATGTTGGTCGTATAGTAGGAGCTGGCGTATGCCATTTCCGCCTGGATGACATCAGGCCTGTTGGACAGGAGCTGGAGCGGTACGGATACTGAGATGTTGTCCGGTATGGTCTGCTCGGCAAGGGTACCTCTTTCAATCTGGAAGTACGGCTGTCCGAGCAGAGAGCAGAGGGAATTCTCTGTCTCTCTCTGCTGCCTTAGAAGATCGGCATACGATGCTTCAAGGGCATAGAGGTTGGCCCTGGCCTGTGTCACGGCGCTCTCGTTTGTCTGCCCGACTTTCAGCATGGCCTCCATGGTCCTTACCTGTTCTTTCCAGATCTCGACATTTTCTGCGCTTATCTTCACCTGGTCATCCAGCATCAGAAGTGCATAGTATGAGTTGGCTATTGTCCCGATGATCTGGGACCTTACTGCCTGCTGGTATGCCTGCTGCTGCAGGAGTGTGGCCTGCGTCCCGCGTTTTGAGTTGAGGAGTGAACCGAAAAGGTCCACATCCCAGCTGACTGCACCGCCTACGTTGTAGGTCCAGCTCGCCTTATTTGCGTCTATGCTGCTGAGTCCGCCCTGCGGTGTGAGGTTGAGGCTCGGGGCATAGGCCCATTTGGCTGCGGCAAGCTGGGCTTTTGCGGATTCGACCCTCAGGATTGCGCTCTGCAGGTCAACATTGTGTTCGAGGCCTGTCCTGATAAGGTCCTGCAGATGCGGGTCCGTGAACATTTCATCCCACGGCATATACCCGAGCGATGTAGAGTCTTCTGTCGCTACATCCATTGCTTCAGCCCGGTAGAGGCTATCTACAGGGAGGTCTTCCGGCCTCTGGTATTTCCTGTAGATAGAACAGCTGCTGGTGAGTGCTACTATTATTATAAATAAGACTATCTTTTTCATTATGCTCTGTCCTCCTTTCTTTTGCCCATTACTCTCTCTTCAATATACTGGAATATTGTGAAGAAGACAGGGGTTATAAATACGAGCGCGATGGTACCGATTACCATACCTCCGATGACCGGAATACCCAGTGAGTGGTAGCCGTTGGCCCCGACTCCGCTGGCGATTGCCAAAGGAAGGAGTCCGAATACCATGGAGAATACGGTCATGAGGATAGGCCTCAGCCTTATGCCGGCCGCGGATATGCCCGCCATGCTGAGGGACATGCCGGCCTTGCGCCTTTCGCTTGCATATTCCGTGATAAGGATTGCCGTCTTGGAAAGCAGTCCGATCAGCATGATGATGCCGACCTGCATGTATATGTTGCTTTCTATACCCCATATCCTGGCTGCCAGGAATGACCCCATAAGTCCGAACGGTACGGAGCAGATGACCGCGAGCGGTAGGAAGAAGCTCTCGTACAGACCGCAGAGGATAAGGTAGATGAACACGATACACAGGATATATATCAGAGTGGTGGTATGCGATTCGGCAAGCTGTGCCTCCTCTCTGGTCATGCCGGAGAACTCGTATCCGAATCCTGTAGGCAGGACTTCAGCAGCCACTTCCTGGACTGCGATGATCACGTCTCCGGAGCTGTATCCGTCCTTAGGCATACCCTGTACGGTGATTGACGGGAACAGGTTGAACCTGCTGAGTATCTCGGAACCGTACGATTTTGTCAGGGTAATGAACTGGCTTACAGGAGCCATCCCTGATGCAGTCTGTACGAATATGTTGTCAAGCGACTGCAGCTGGTCACGGTCTTCCGGCCTTGCCTGGAGGATTACGCGGTACAATTTGGTGAACCTGTTGAAGTTGGAGACGTATGAACTTCCCAGGTAGCTCTGCATCACGGACAGCACCTGGTCTGCAGTGGTGCCTGCCCTCAGGCACTTGGCGGCATCCACATCCACTGTATACTGAGGGAACTCTGTACTGAAAGATGTATATGCCATCTGGATTTCCGGTCTCTGGTTGAGGGCTGCAATAACGCCGTGTGTCACTTCGTTCAGCGCTTCGATACCTTTGCCGGACCTGTCCTGGATGTCGACCTGGAAGCTGTTTCCAGTACCGTAACCTGATATCATAGGCGGGGCGAAGATGAAGATCTGTGCATTCTTGATGTGTGCCGTCCTGGCGTAAATCTGGTTCATCACCGCTGTGTTGCTGTGCTCTTTTCCTTCCCTCTGGTCCCAAGGCTTGAGCTTGATCATGAGCATACCGTGGGACGCTCCGCTACCTGCGAATGAGAAACCTGCCACCTGGTTGAATGTCCTGATCTCAGGGATGTCCTGGATGCTCTTCTGGACCTCGGTAAGGATCTGGTTGGTTTCGTTCAGGGTGCTTCCAGGAGAGGCGTCCACGCTCATGAAGAGCGAACCTGTATCCTCATTCGGCACGAGGCTGGTCTTGGTGGTGCTCATAAGGAACATCAGGAGACCTATCGCGCCCAGTATAAGCAGTCCGGAAAGCCATTTGTTGCCGATGAAGAACTTGACGCCGAACTTATATTTGCGGACTATCCGCCCGAACACCGTATCGAATGCGATCCTGAACCTGGTGGAGAACTGTTTTGGCCTTTCTCCCGGTTTCACTACCTCGTTCGGCTTCAGGAGCAATGCGCAGAGTGCAGGTGAAAGGGTGAGGGAGTTTATGGCCGAGAGGCCTACTGCGGCGGCCATTGTAAGACCGAACTGTGTATAGAACACTCCTGATGTGCCGCCCATGAATGATACAGGGATGAACACCGCCATGAATACCAGGGTGGACGTGATGATGGCGGACGATACTCCCTGCGACCCGTCAACTGCCGCCAGATATGGGGACGTGTAGCCTTCATCCAGTTTCACCTGGACAGCTTCCACCATGATGATGGCATCATCCACAATGGTACCGATCGCCAGCACGAGGGCGAAGAGCGTCAGAAGGTTTATTGAGAATCCTGCGACAACCAGGAATGCGAATGTACCTATGAGGGCGACGAAGATACTGATGGTAGGGATGATTGTCGCCCTGACATTCTGCAGGAAGACATATACCACTAGGACGACCAGGATGATAGCCTCGAAAAGGGTCTTGATGACCTCGTGGATAGACGCATCAAGGAAGTCCTTGGTACTCATGATGTCCACGATTTCGACTCCCTTAGGCAGGTCTTTCGCTGCTTCTTCCAGGTATGCGTCAATGGCGTTGATGATCTCGTTGGCGTTACTTCCCGCTGTCTGGTTAATCATCATTGTGACGCCTGGAGCACCCATTACACGTCCTTCATACGAGTAGGTCTGCGCCCCGAGTTCCAGGTCGGCGATGTCCTTGAGCTTGAGGACACGTCCGTCATTGTATGCCTTGATGATGATGTTGCCGAACTGCTCCTCCGTTTCAAGACGGCCCCTGTATTTAAGGGTGTACTGGAACACGTTCTTCGAGTCTTCTCCGATGGCTCCGGTGGAAGCCTCTATGTTCTGTGCCGACAATGCCGCACTCACATCGCTCGGCTGGACGTCGTACTGGGCCATGATGTCCGGCTTGAGCCAGATACGCATTGCATAGTCACCGCCCATTACGTTTGCCTCACCGACTCCGGAAATACGCTGTATCTCAGGCTTGATGTTGATGCTCAAATAGTTGGTAAGGAATGTCTCGTCGTAAGTGCCGTCAGGGCTTGCAAGAGCGAATACTTTCAGGGTACTGCTCTGGCGTTTCATGGTCTCCACTCCGACCCTGGTCACTTCCGCAGGCAGGAGGGACTGTGCCCTTGAGACGCGGTTCTGCACGTTGACCGCCGCCATGTCCGGGTCGACACCCTGCTTGAAATATACGGAGATGGATGCGCTTCCGGTGTTACTTGCCTCGGAAGTCATGTATGTCATGTTCTCGACACCGTTTATGGCCTCCTCGAGCGGCACGATCACACTGTTCTGGACCGCAGTGGCGTTCGCACCGCTGTATGTTGTGCTCACACGTATGGTAGGAGGGGCAATATCCGGATATTGCTCGACAGGCAGCACCGAAAGCCCGATGACACCTACCATCACGATGAAAATTGATATTACCAATGACAGGATTGGCCTGTCGATGAATGTTTTAAGATTCATATTCCTTATTCTCCTTCTTTTGTGGAAGCGGGTGCGGCAGCAATAGGGGTGCCTTCCCTGAGCAGACCGGCTCCTTCAGCTACGATAACATCACCTTCTTTCAGTCCTTCCTCCACGATATATTCTTTGCCGTCATTGACTTTGAACACTTTAATCTGTGTGGATGTCGCTTTCCCGTCCACAACCTTGTAGGCGAAAATCTTGTCCTGGACCTCGTATGTCGCCTCCTGAGGGATCACCAGGCATCCTGTCCGTTCGTAAGGGATGTTGACAGTCGCCGAACCTCCGCTCATGAGACGTCCTTCCGGGTTGCTGAACACGGCCCTTAGGCTGACAGAACCGGTGGTCTTGTCCACAATGCCGCTGATCACGTCGATCTTGCCCTTGTGCTCATATGTGCTGCCGTCATTGAGTGTGAGTGTTACTTCAGGATATGAGGCTACGGTCTTTTCTATTGATCCGTATTCTGCGGTAAGCTTCAGGACTTCCTTCTCCGGAAGGGAGAAGTATACGTACATCTGGGAATTGTCTGAAACGTTTATAAGGGATTCGCCCATTGCCGAGACGATAGTGCCCACACGGATTGAGGTCATGCCTGCGGAACCGTTTACAGGGCTTTTTACTTTTGTGAACGACAGGTTGTTCGCCGCACTGGCCTCCTGTGCCTTTGCATTGGCGAGATTCGCTACTGCCGTATTATAGGAATTCCTTGCTGTCTGCAGCTCGAAATCGGAGATGACTTTCTGCTTGTATAGCTCCTCGCTTCCCGTGAGGTTCAGCTTTGCCGTAGCTTCCTGGGCCTCTGCGGATGCCACCGCTGCAAGGGCCTGCTTGTACGCAGCCGCATAAGGGATGGTATCGATAATGAAAAGGGTCTCTCCCTTCCTGACATTTGCTCCTTCCTTGACAAGGACATCCGTGATGATGCCTGAAACCTGCGGGCGGACTTCAACATACTGCTTTCCTTCGATAACCGCCGTGTAGCTTTCGGAAAGTGTCCTGTCTTCAGGGGCCAGTTTGATTACTGGATAAACGCTGGCCTGAGCCTGCTGCTGTTGAGCTGACTGCTGCTTGCAGGAAGTCATACCGATAAGCAGGCACAGCCCGATTGTCATAACATTTAAACCTTTCATTTTACTGTATAATTTTTTCCTTGTAATTCCGCGCACAAAATTATTATATACTTTTTCTTTGAGTTTGTATAAAATTCATATATATTTGTCCAAATGGCGTATTTTTATGTGCACCTGATATTAATAATATGGTGCGTTTGTCAAAATTTGACACCAATAAACAAAAACTTTGCCATAAAATGCAATATTTGAATACCTTACAGCTTTCCACTTTTGCGGACGAAAAGAAGAAGCTCGGGGATGCCTTCCTTCTGCTTTCAGGGGAGGATATCAGACGTCTGGCAGAATGTCAGTTCATAGGTGCCAGGGCGATAATCTTTGTACTGAGCGGGACAGTTGACCTCTTTATAAACGGGAATATCCACCGTCTGCAGGCGGACAATTATTCAGACATCTTTGACGGGATGCTGTTCCGGTTCGGGGAAGTCTCTCCTGATGCAGAGGCGTACTGCATATTCACGACCAAATCTTTTATGCTCGATTCACTGCAGGGGATGATCCACGAGAAGGACAATTATCTTTTCCAGGTCCTTTCCAACCCTGTGATGGATTTCAGCGGAAGTCCAAGGGCAGAGAGCTTCCGCATGCTGCTAAAGATGCTCAGCCTGTCTGTCGCGGATGTTTCCCACAAGTACAGGGCCGATATGGTCAGGCTGTATTTCAAGGCGCTGGTGCTGGAGGTCAGCAATTTCATTTCCAGTATAGATGAAGATTCCATGGTCTTCCACAAGATAGGGAAGCGGGAACTCCTGATAGCTTCGTTTGTCGACCTGGTGTGGAAGCACCTGACGGAGACACGCGAAGTGTCGTTCTATGCCAGGGAACTGTGTGTCACGCACAAGCACCTGTCGCGGGTGGTCAAGGAGGTGACTGGCAAGACCCCTCATGAAATCATCGCGGGGGAGACGCTGTCTATGGCTGTCCAGCTTCTTCAGAACAATGGCCTGCTGGTACAGCAGGTGGCTGATGTGCTGCATTTCTCTGACCAGGCCGCGTTTTCCAAGTTCTTCAAGAAATATTTCGGGCTGTCACCGGCCGAGTACAGGAAGAAATATTACGAGGACCCGTCTGAAACGGAGTAGGCATTATTTCTCTTTCCAGACTTTCAGGTATTCCTGGAGGGCCCACATCTCGTCCCTGTATTTTGCCGCCGCCATGAAGTCAAGGTCGGATGCGGCTTTCTGCATGTTTTTCCGGGCCTGCTCCACCGCCTTTTCCACCTGGCTGCGGTCCATGGACCGTATCACAGGGTCCTGGAGTACAGCCGCGAGGTCGGCTTCTATGTAACCGTCCTTATATGCCGAGTTGCTTTCCCTCCTCGAGTCGTGCCCGAGTCCGACGCTGACTGTGCCCTTGCCCAGGTCACTCGGATCGGGGATATAGTGCGGAGCCTCGTATGAATTTGCCGCGCTGACTTTTCCTGAAACTGTATTTGCAAGCCTCGGGTTACGTTTCTTCCCGGCGTCCTGTTGCGGATACTCTTCCGTCAGGACATTCTTCTTGAGTGCCACCTGTGTCGGAGTGATGTTGTGCAGTTTGTTGTATTCCATCTGTTTGGCCCTGCGGCGGTCTGTCTCATAGATGGTCTCTTGCATGGATTTGGTGATGCTGTCTGCATACATTATCACCAGCCCGTTCACATTCCTGGCTGCACGCCCCGCTGTCTGTGTGAGGGAGCGTCCGGAACGGAGAAACCCTTCCTTGTCGGCATCAAGGATGGCAACAAGCGAGACTGTCGGGATGTCGAGCCCCTCGCGGAGCAGGTTGACTCCCACAAGCACATCGAACAGCCCGTTCTTGAAATCCTCGATTATCTCCACCCTTTCCAGCGTATCTACGTCGGAGTGTATGTAGCGGCACCGTATGCCCATGCGGGTGAAATATTTCTCGAGCTCTTCGGCCATCCTCTTGGTAAGGGTCGTCACCAGCACCCTTTCGTCCTTCTCCGCCCTCTGCCGTATCTCTTCCAGCAGGTCGTCCACCTGGTTTTTTGTCGGGCGCACCTCAATAGGCGGGTCAAGAAGGCCGGTAGGGCGCACAACCTGTTCTACTACAAGGCCTTCTGATTTCTCAAGTTCATAGTCGCCCGGGGTGGCGCTTACATACACCTTCTGTCCTGTGACGGCTTCGAACTCATCAAATTTCAGAGGCCTGTTGTCCGCTGCCGCCGGAAGCCTGAAGCCGTATTCTATAAGGATGGACTTCCGTGAATGGTCGCCTCCGTACATTGCCCGGATCTGGGGCAGCGTCACATGGCTCTCATCTATGAAAGTGATGAAATCTTTCGGGAAATAGTCTATGAGGCAGAACGGCCTCATCCCCTCGCTTCTTCCGTCGAAATATCTGGAATAGTTCTCGATTCCCGGGCAGTAGCCCATCTCCTTTATCATCTCCAGGTCATATTCCACCCTCTGTTTCAGCCTCTTGGCCTCAAGCGGCTTTCCTATCTCCTGGAAGAATTCGCATTGCTTCACCATGTCGTCCTGTATCTGGCTGACGGCTTTGATGCTGCGTTCCCTTGTGGTGACGAAATTATTGGCAGGGTAGATGGAGACCTCGTCCAGGGTGTCGATGAAGGCTCCCGTTACAGGGTCAATTATGGATATGCTGTCCACCTCGTCCCCGAAAAACTCTATCCTTATTGCGTTCTCCCCATAGCCGATACATACGTCTACTGTGTCGCCCCGCACCCGGAATGTCCCTCTTTTGAAATCGGTTTCCGTCCTGGAGTACAGGGCGTCTACCAGCTGGTACAGCAGTCTGGTCATGCTCCTGCTTTCCCCTTTGCGCACAGTGACCGTCTGCGCGTGGAAATCCTCAGGGTTCCCGATGCCGTACAGACATGACACACTGGAGACTACTATCACGTCGCGCCGTCCGGACAGGAGTGATGACGCGGCGCTGAGCCTCAGCTTCTCTATTTCATCATTGATGCTCAGATCCTTCTCGATATAAGTGTCCGTAGTGGGGATATACGCCTCCGGCTGGTAGTAGTCGTAGTAAGACACGAAATATTCAACCGCATTGTTAGGGAAAAAGGATTTGAACTCCCCGTACAGCTGCGCGGCAAGGGTCTTGTTGTGGCTGAGTATCAGGGCCGGACGTTGCAGCCTCTCGATTACATTCGCCATTGTGAACGTCTTTCCGGAGCCTGTTACCCCGAGCAGCGTGACGGCATCCACTCCGCTGTCCAATGCAGAGCACAGTCCTTTTATCGCCGCTGGCTGGTCGCCGGAGGGTTTGTATTCCGATTCTATCTTGAATTTCATTGTAAATCTCCCAATCCAGTGCAAAGGTATATAAAAAGAAAGAGAGTCATCATAATGATGCTCCCCTAAAACAGATGAGGTTGGTGCCACTCACGTGGGACTCCTCTTTAACTAACCACATAATTAATAACACTAAAACTAATAACCGAATGCAAAGGTACAGCATTTTTTGTAAACTCCAAATTTTTCTCTTTCATTTTTCAACATGGTTTGCAGAGGAAGTTATGTTTATTATAGTATAATATTGAAATACAATAATTTATGTAAATGTTAAATTTTTGTTACAATGTAGTCCTCATATCATCGTGCAACCTTTATGGAATGGAACCGTTAAATATTTCTTGTCGGAATGTATTTTCCCTTGTTGTCTTTTGAATGATAAAAATCCTTATATTTGCACCCGGTATTCTGCCGGGTGCCTTTATATTATATATAGGTGCATTGACCCGGAGGAATATTTAAAAAAGGAACTAAATTTTTAACAGGTTATGGTTTATTCACACGAAGTGCAGCAGATGTGCTGCGTCAAAAAGGGACCTAACCATGGTCCGGCTCCTATTCCAGAGGAGGGAAAATGGGTAAAATCCAAAGAAATCACTGACATCTCAGGTCTTACTCACGGTGTGGGCTGGTGCGCCCCTCAGCAGGGAGCCTGCAAGCTGACCCTCAATGTGAAAGAGGGTGTGATCCAGGAGGCTCTCGTCGAGACGCTCGGATGCTCCGGCATGACACATTCAGCCGCGATGGCTTCCGAGATCCTCCCTGGCAAGACTATCCTTGAGGCACTCAACACTGACCTCGTGTGCGATGCCATCAATACTGCAATGCGCGAGCTTTTCCTCCAGATCGTCTACGGACGTACCCAGTCCGCATTCTCAGAGGGAGGGCTTATGATCGGGGCAGGTCTCGAGGACCTCGGTAAAGGTCTCCGCAGCCAGGTCGGTACCCTCTACGGTACTCTCGCAAAGGGGCCGCGCTACCTTGAGATGGCTGAAGGTTATATCAAGACCCTCGCCCTTGACAAGAACGACGAGATCTGCGGATACGAGTTCGTGCACCTCGGCAAATTCATGGACCTTGTGAAGAAGGGCGTGGACGCCAACGAGGCTCTCAAGCAGGTGACCGGTACATACGGCCGTTTCAGCAAGGAGGCCGGTGCAGTTAAATACATTGACCCACGTAAAGAATAAGGAGGAAGACTACTATGATAAGAGAAGTTAAATTCGAGAGCCAGGATCGTCGTATCAAACAGATCCTCGCTGCCCTTAACGAGAACGGTATCAAGGATATCGAGGAGGCTAACGCTATCTGCGAGCAGTACGGTCTCGATCCTTATAAGACTTGTGAGGAGACACAGCCTATCTGTTTCGAGAATGCGAAGTGGGCGTATGTTGTAGGCTGCGCCATTGCACTCAAGAAAGGCTGCAAGACAGCTGCCGAGGCTGCCGAGGCTATCGGTATCGGCCTCCAGTCATTCTGCATCCCCGGCTCAGTTGCCGATGACCGCAAGGTAGGTCTCGGACACGGCAACCTTGCCGCACGTCTTCTCCGTGAAGAGACACATTGCTTCTGCTTCCTTGCGGGACACGAGTCATTTGCGGCTGCAGAAGGTGCCATAAAGATTGCAGCAAAGGCCGACAAGGTACGTAAGGAGCCTCTCCGCTGCATCCTGAACGGTCTCGGAAAGGATGCTGCGCAGATCATCTCCCGCATCAACGGCTTTACATATGTGCAGACCCAGTTCGACTACTATACGGGAGAGCTCAAGGTTGTCCGTGAAATCGCCTACAGCGACGGTCCTCGCGCAAAGGTAAAATGCTACGGAGCCGACGATGTCCGTGAAGGTGTCGCCATCATGTGGCATGAGGGCGTGGAGGTTTCCATCACAGGTAACTCCACAAACCCTACCCGTTTCCAGCATCCTGTTGCCGGAACTTACAAGAAAGAGCGTGTCCTCGCCGGCAAGCCTTATTTCTCAGTGGCTTCAGGCGGCGGTACAGGCCGTACTCTCCATCCGGACAACATGGCTGCAGGTCCTGCTTCATATGGTATGACCGACACCATGGGCCGTATGCACAGTGACGCGCAGTTTGCAGGTTCATCCTCAGTTCCAGCCCATGTTGAGATGATGGGATTCCTGGGAATAGGCAACAACCCTATGGTAGGATGTACTGTTGCATGTGCTGTGGATGTGGCTACTGCCCTGAACAAGTAATCCAAAATCAGCAAAAAGGGTAATTTCTGCGTTACGCTTGTCCCTCAAATCCTCATTTACAGCAGTAAACTGCGGTTTTCGGGACTTCGCAAGCCTTGAAATTCCACCTTTTATCTGATGCAGATAGAATATATAAAGTCCCTGTAATAGATGATATTACGGGGATTTTTCGGTAAATTTGCGGAAAAATCCGATACGATAAAATCAATACATTCCTGATGGAACTGAAAGAATTCAAAGAACTTGTTGCTTCGCGTAAGCCTCTTGACTCTCAGGAAGTTTATGAGTTTATGGACAGAATGAGCGATGAGGCCCGAAAGGTTACTTTCAAACTTAACTTCTCATATCATGAAGCCCGGGAGGTCAGGGAGCTCCTTTCTGAACTTTTCGGGGAGAAAGTCCCGGATTCAGTCAAGGTTTTCCCTCCGCTATATACAGATTTCGGCAGGAATATCCATCTGGGCGAAGGGGTGTTCATCAATGCGTGCTGTCATTTCCAGGACCATGGCGGTGTAGTGATAGGGGACAGCTGCCAGATTGGCCACAATGTTGTTTTTGCTACCCTCAACCATGGAATTGTCCCGTCTGACCGCAAGAAGATGTATCCTGCCCCGATTGTGCTCGGAAAGAATGTATGGGTAGGGTCCAATTCCACTATCCTTCAAGGTGTCACTATCGGAGACAATGCCATTGTCGCGGCCGGAGCCGTTGTTGTTGGGGATGTCCCGGCGGATACAGTGGTCGGAGGCGTGCCGGCTAAGGTTATAAAAAGGCTTTGATTGTAATATTTTAAACAGTATGAGATACGATTTTGATAAAGTGAATGACCGCCGCGGGACTTGTTCCTGCAAGTGGGACGATGCTGCGGACCCGGAGGTATTGCCGATGTGGGTGGCGGATATGGACTTCCAGACAGCACCGGCCATAGTCGAGGCTCTGCAGGAAAGGGTATCCCAGGGCATTTATGGGTACACGCATGTCCCTGACGAATATTATGAGGCCGCAATCAATTGGTTTGCACGGAGGCATGGCTGGACTTTCCGCCGGGAGTGGATGATTTATGTCCCAGGTATTGTCCCGGCATTGTCTGCAATTGTCAAGGCTCTTACCATGCCTGGGGATAAAGTATTGATACAGACACCGGTATATAATTGCTTCTTTTCTTCTGTCCGGAACAACGGATGTGAGGTCGTTTCCAGCCCGCTTGTCCGTGAAGGGGATACGTTCAGGATGGATTTTGATGATCTTGAAAGGAAAGCTTCTGATCCTGGTGTGAAGCTTATGATCTTGTGCAATCCGCACAACCCTGCAGGTCGCGTTTGGACAAGGGAGGAACTGCAGAAAGTCGGGGAGATTTGCATAAATAACGGAGTGGCTGTAGTAGCTGATGAAATCCATTGTGAACTCGTTTATCCGGGACATGAATATATACCGTTCGCATCGGTGTCAGAGGACTTCCAGATACATTCGGTGACATGCATTTCTCCGAGCAAGGCATTCAATATAGCCGGCCTTCAGATAGCGAATATGGTGATTCCGGATCCGGAAATAAGGAAGAGGATAAATAAGGCTGTCAATATCAATGAAGTATGTGATGTGAGCCCTTTGGGGGTAATAGCGTTGACGGCTGCATATGAGAAGGGTGAGGACTGGCTTCTTCAGTTGATAGATTACCTGAAGGACAATTTTACATGCTTTAAAAGGTACTGTGAGGAAAACCTTCCGGACTTTCCTGTCGCTGACCTTGAAGGAACTTATCTGGTATGGATGGACTGCAGCAGGCTTGGGATGACATCGAAAGATCTGGAGAGAGTCCTGGTGTCGGAGGCGAAACTGTGGCTTAACGCAGGTACGATGTACGGTGACGACGGGGAAGGTTTCATGCGTTGGAACATAGCATGTCCCCGGTCTGTCATGCTTGAGGGGCTTGACAGGTTCAGGCGTTTCGTCGAAAAAAGGCTTATGCTGTAGCTGCCGGGGCCTATGCCTGACGGAAGAAAGGGTGGCGCATTTCCCTTGAGATCCCATAACGGGAAATGCTGCCGCTTTTCATGTCACATACATGGAGCCTGTCATCGTTGAAATCTTGGATTTTCAGGCGATTTTTCTGTCTGGGGAAACTTTTTTTCAAAAAAAATATACATGTTTCGGAAAAATAACTATATTTGCAATCCTTTTCGCTCCCAAAGCGATAAGTTCTTTTCAAGAATGTTTTGTAAAATGCGGAAATAGCTCAGTTGGTAGAGCATCAGCTTCCCAAGCTGAGGGTCGCGAGTTCGAATCTCGTTTTCCGCTCAAGAAGACCGCTGTAGCCGCAGGCTATGGCGGTCTTTCATTTCAAGACAGAAAGCTTGCTTTCAATGGCTTGAAATGAAAGGGCGGCAAGGGCATCAGCCCGACAGCGGTCTGCGTGAAAGTGCCTTCCTGGCGAAGGGAAAGAGAAAAGGAAGCGCAGCGAGCTAATCTCGTTTTCCGCTCCCTCATTATCAAGCAGTTGCAGAGATGTGACTGCTTTTCTTTGTATGCTCGGCATGAGTATCAGCTAACGGGTGCAAGACCCTAATGAGCCCTGATAGCGGGAATCATACAGCCCA
>CALVCB010000038.1 GCA_944325965.1 uncultured Bacteroidales bacterium | reverse complement strand
AAACTCGGGCCGGATTGTCTTTACCGGTACTGTCCTGTTCAGGTGACTGTACCTATTTCTCCAGCGATTTGCAGATCTTCTCGTTGATGGCCTTCACGCGGTCTTCCTCCATCTTGATGACCTTGCGGTCGTATGTCATGAAGCCGTTGACCTCAACCTCCACGTCCGTGGTCTGCGTGTATACTGCAGCGGAGAATCCGCGGTCGATGAGCTTCAGGAGCTTCTCTGCGTATTTTATGTATTCGTCGGTGACCTCCTTAGGGGAACTGAACTGGATATATCCCCAGTTGCGGTCTGGCTCCCAGATGTGGTCTTTCACCACCATGCCGATTCCGCCGTATTCTCCCAGGACAGTAGCCCTCTGGGCATCATACAGGTACATGTCAGGAGCAGGATAGTTGTGCAGGTCGAGGATGTCCCCGCAGGTGTAGTGGTTTCCGCCGCTGGCAGGGTTTACAGGCCTGGTCGGGTCGTACTGCTTGGTCCACTCTGCGATTTCAGGGGTCTTGAACTGTCCCCAGGCCTCGTTGAACGGCACCCATACCCCTACGCAAGGGTAGCTGTAGAGGCAGTCCATTATCTCTTTCCATTCTTTGCGGTAGCATGCCTCGGACTCTGCCGAACGTTTCATCTCGGTGCCGTCGAAATACTTGCGGTTCTGCCACTGCGGGTTCCTGTCGCCGCTCGGCATGTCCTGCCATACGATGATGCCGAGCTTGTCGCACCATGTGTACCAGCGTGCCGGCTCCACCTTGATGTGCTTGCGGATCATGTTGAACCCGAAGTCCTTGGTCTTCTTGATGTCATATACGAGGGCCTCATCGCTCGGAGCGGTATAGAGGCCGTCAGGCCACCATCCCTGGTCGAGAGGACCGAACTGGAAAACAGGCTTGTTGTTGAGCATCAGCCTTACAATCCCGTCCTTGTCACGGCCAGTGGAATATTTCCTCATGGCTGCGTAGGAAGCTACATTGTCGACAGCCTTGCCTCCCTGGTAGAGGGTCACCTTGAGGCCGTAGAGGAACGGCGAGTCAGGGCTCCAGAGCTTCATGTCGGCCGGCATGGAGATCTGTACGGGCTCCCCGTTGATGCTCTTGCCTGAGGATATGAGAGTCTGTCCGTCATATACGTTCACCTCCACCATGTCTGCGGCTGATCCCGCTGCAACTGATGGCTCTACTGTTAGGGTCCTCCTGTCGATGTCAGGGGTTATCTTCAGGCTCTCGAAATGGGTTGCGGCCACCGGCTCGAGCCATACGGTCTGCCAGATTCCGCTTACCGGTGTGTACCAGATCCCGCCAGGTTTGCTCACCTGCTTGCCTCTCGGCTGGTAGCTCTTGTCGGTAGGGTCCCATACCTTTACCGTGAGGGTGTTCTCACCCTTCTTCACCAGGGCCTGTGTAATATCGAAGGAGAACGGAGTGAAGCCGCCTGTGTGGCTCCCGACCTTGATACCGTTCACCCAAACGTCGGTCTTCCAGTCCACGGCGCCGAAGTTCAGAAGCACGTTCTGCCCTTTCCAGTCGGCCGGTACAGTGAATGTCCTTGTATATACGAGCTCCTTGTTCTCGCCCAGCCTCTGGCCCACTCCTGAAAGGGCGGACTCGATGGCGAAAGGCACCAGGATGTCCCCGTCGGCCTCCCCGGAAGGGAGCGCCTCCCCTTTATTTATAATGGAGTATTCCCAGAGCCCGTTGAGGTTCATCCATGAAGTCCTTTCCATGATTGGACGGGGATATTCCGGAAGGACATTGGACGGATCGAGGCTTTCGCCCCACGGGGAAATGATCCGGTCTCCTGCAGGGGACCAGTCTGC
Source organism: uncultured Bacteroidales bacterium (assembly GCA_944325965.1). Classification (GTDB taxonomy): domain Bacteria; phylum Bacteroidota; class Bacteroidia; order Bacteroidales; family UBA932; genus Cryptobacteroides. Next base: position 20,624 of record CALVCB010000038.1, on the reverse strand, counting down.
ATCGGCTGCGTAGGCCTCCGATGCAATCACTGATGCGCATGCGCACAGTGACAGAAGAATTTTGTTCATCAGTAGTGCTATTATTAAGTTTATAAAAATGGGGCCTAAAGATAGGGATAAAATCCCAATGAACCCAATTTCAGCATTGAAAAAAAGAAAAGCGAAAAAAAATATTTGAACAGAACGGATTAATTTTTAAATTCGCAGGCTTTGAGAAAATTCTGTTCTTTGCGAGAATGGCGGTTTCCCCCTTGCCATGCAAGATGCTTGCCATTCTTTTTGGAATAAAAAACTGCGTGTGTTTTTAATTTTATTTTAAGGTTGCCATGCATCGGATTGCAAAAATTCTAATCTTGATGGCATCCTGTATAGGGCTTTTTACAGCACAGCGTACCCTTTATGCGCAAAATGTGCAGGGGGGGGTACTACTGAGAGGAACGGTCTCGTCAGAAAGTGACGGATTGCCTATTGCAGGTGCCTATGTGGTTTCATCGTCCGGCAGCTATGCCACGACAGACATTGACGGCAGATATGAGCTTGAGACCAGTGCCGGAGATGTAATCACTTATCAGTTCCTCGGGTTCGAGGATGTCAGTTTCACCGTCCCGGACAACCCGGGTGAGACACTTACCAATGATGTCAGGCTTGTATCCGGCCGCGAAGTCCTCGATGATGTAGTGGTCGTCGCCTACGGAGTCCGCAAGAAAGGTACCATCGCCGGGTCTGTCGCGACCGTCAAGTCGGAGATCCTGAACGATGTCCCTGCCGCGAGCTTCGACCAGGCCCTGCAGGGAAAGGCCCCGGGACTGTCCGTCATCTCAAGCTCGGGTGAGCCGAGTGCGACGGCATCGTTCCGTATAAGAGGTATAAACTCCATAAATTCAGGGGTGTCGCCTCTCTTTATCCTTGACGGGGTACAGATTTCCGCTTCTGATTTCACATCCATAAGTCCCAACGACATAGAGAGTGTATCTGTCCTTAAGGACGCGACATCGACTTCCATTTACGGGGCCCGTGCCGCCAATGGGGTGGTCGTCATCACCACCAAGCGCGGCCGTGCCGGGGAAAACGGCCATGTGCAGGTGCGCATGCAGCTGGGATTCTCTGATGTGGCGTACGGTAAATGGGACCTGATGAATACCGGCGAGCGCATCCTCTACGAGCAGGAGATAGGCATAGATGAAGGCAAGAACTATGACATGCTCCGCGGCATCGACGTGGACTGGCGCAAGGCTGTATTTTCCCAGAAGGCCCCGGTGCGCAACATAGAGGTGGTGGCCAGCGGAGCAAAGGAGCATTTCAACTATTATGTGTCAGGAGGGTACTACCGTCAGAAAGGACTGGTGCAGGACTCGGATTTCTCCAGGTATTCAGTAAGGGCGAACATTAGCGCCGACGTGGCCCCGTGGCTGACCGTCAGCACGAACACCATGATGACATACGAGAAGTCCAAGACTTCCATTTCCGGGGAGTATTCGCTCCAGACGCCTATCTCGGCGGCCATGTTTATGCTCCCTTACTGGGATCCGTACAAGGAAGACGGCTCGCTTGCCTCCGTCAATGACGGCACATGGCTCGGTACGGGCGAGAACCCTCTCGAATGGATGGCCAACAACAACCTGGACAACACCAAGTACAAGCTGTTCTCCAATGTTTCGGCCGCCTTCAAGATCCTTCCGGGCCTTGAGTTCAAGACCACAGGCGGAGTCGATTTCTCATATTTCCCGTCCGAGTCCACTTCAAACCCGAGCTACAATCCCAACAACGGTGTGGGCTATGTCGCCATGGCGACATCCTCGGCGATGAACCTTTCCTGGACCAACACCCTGGACTATACCTTCAACATAGACAATGCCCATGACTTCCATTTCATGGTAGGCCATGAGATGATAGACAACTCCTCCATGGGGTATACGTTCACTACCCAGGGGCAGGTGTCCGACAAGCTGCTTAACGTCTCGTCCGCCACTGTCACCACAGGGTGGGGCAACAGCCGCAGCTCCAGCTCCTATATGTCTGTTTTCGCCAGGGGCGAGTACAACTATATGGGGAGATACTATCTCGAGGCTTCCGTCCGCGGGGACGCCTCCTCGAAGTTCGGCCGGTCCAACCGCTGGGCCCCGTTCTGGGCAGTGGGCTTCATGTGGAACCTGCGCAACGAGGCGTTCATGGGCGGGAAGGCTTCGTGGCTCGACGATGCGCGCATCTCGGTGAACACCGGTACCACGGGTAACTCCTCCATCCCGGACTATGACCATCTGGCACTTGTCTCCGGAGGCATAAACTACAACGACCAGGCTGCCATAGCCCCGTCGTCAAGGGGCAACGAGTCCCTGACCTGGGAGAAGGTGTGGACGTCCAACCTGTCTTTCCAGCTCGGGTTCCTTGGCAGGATATCTTTCAATGTCGACCTGTACAACAAGCTCACTTCGGACATGCTCATGCAGGTGCCTATAAGGTTTGCATCCGGCACCGCATACAAGTGGGACAACATAGGCAAGATGGTCAACAGGGGTGCCGAGTTCGACCTCAATGTAGATGTCATAAGGACAAAGGATTTCCTCTGGAGCGTCAATGCCAACGCATCCTACAACAGGAACATCATCACCGAGCTGTATAACGGCAAGGACGAGTACGAACTTTCCAATACCGGCCTCAAGCTCGTCGTCGGAAGGGAGTACGGGGAGTTCTTCATTAACAGGTACGCCGGTGTGAATCCGGTCAACGGAGACGCCCTCTGGCTTGACAAGGACGGGAATATCACCACGGAGTTCAGGGAGGAGGACAAGGTGCTTGTCGGCAAGAGCCGCTTTGCTCCATGGATGGGCGGATTCGGTACCACATTCTCATGGAAGGGCATAACCCTTTCTGCAGCATTCAGCTGGGTGGAAGGCCGCTACATGCTCAACAACGACCGTTTCTTCCAGGAGAGCAACGGTATATACCAGTCCTACAACCAGTCCCGCAAACTCCTGTATGACAGGTGGAAAAAACCGGGGGACATAACAGACATCCCGCGTCACGGTGTGGTGGCCGAGCTTGACGACAGGTTCCTCGAGGATGCATCGTTCCTGCGTCTGAAGAACCTCAGCCTGAGCTACAGTTTTCCGGAGAACCTGCTGCGGAAAACCCGCTGCATTTACGGTGCGAGGATATTTGCCCAGGCCCAGAACCTCTTTACATTCACATCTTTCCAGGGGATGGACCCGGAGTCGGAGTCTAACATATACCAGGCCCAGTATCCGATGTCGAGACAGTTTACATTCGGGCTGGAACTCACTTTTTAAGCAGAATACCAGAAGATGAAAAAGATATTGTTGATATTGTCATCGGTCTTTTCGATGGCCTTGTCCTCCTGCAGCGGTTTTCTGGACAAGTATCCTGACAACAGCATTCCTGCCGACGAGGCTATCCAGACCCCGGAGGATGCGCAGTTCTATATCATGGGGCTTTACAGCGCATTCAAGAATTCAGCCCTCTACAGCGGAAGCATGACGCTGGCCGCCGACATACAGTGCGACTTCATGTATACGGTCCAGGGTGCGAACAACGTCTATTCGGATGTCTACCGCTGGGAGCTCAAGCCTACCACGGGCGAGGTCGAGAACGTGTATGCAGGACTTTATTATATCATCTCCAGGGTGAACTTCTTCTTCGACCGCATAGGTCAGGTGGAGGCTGCCTATACTGATGAAGACGATGTGGAGCTGCTGAACAAATGCAAGGGGGACGCCTACTTCGCACGTGCCCTCGCATATGCCGACCTTCTCCGCTTCTACTGCAAGGCATACGACCCTGACACGGCCAAGGACGAGCTGGGGATGTCTCTGATCTACACATACGAGGAGGAGGGGCTGAATGTCCTGCGCTCTTCCCTCTACGATACCTACCAGCAGGTCCTGAGCGACCTTGCCCAGGCGGAGAAGCTCATAACAAGGGATGTCGCCAACTCCATCTATTTCACCATAGGTGCAGTGAACGCCCTGTACGCGAGGACATATCTCTACATGCAGGACTGGGACAACGCGATAAAATACTCTACCGAAGTCATAGACAACAGCATATACTCCCTCAGCGATTCATTCGCCGCCTCCACGGCTTCTGCCGACGTGTCGGAATACCAGTATATGTGGATGTACGACTCCTCAAACGAGGTTATATGGAAGGTAGGATTCACGGCTACGAGCCTCGGCGGCTCGCTCAGCTCCGTGTTCCACAACTATGACTATACCGCGTATTACCCTGACCTGGTCCCTGCGCAGTGGGTGCTCGACCTGTACGACCAGTCCTCCGACGCGAGATACTCCACTTTCTTCGTGGAGCAGACCACAGGATATGCAAGCGGCCTGACCTGGCCTCTGTTCATAGGGAAATACTGGAGCAACCCCAACCTGAACTCCACCAACGCCTACACGTTCGTCAACGAGCCCAAGGTGTTCAGGCTCTCGGAGCAGTACCTCATCAGGGCAGAGGCATACTGGCATAACGGCGAGTACGAGCTTGCCAGCCAGGACCTGACCGCAGTCCGCAAGAAGAGGATACTGGGGTATGGCGAGTATTCCGCCACTGGCGAGACCCTGCTCGAGGAGATAAAGACGGAAAGGGTGAGGGAACTGTATATGGAAGGCTTCAGGCTGATGGACCTCAAGAGATGGGGAGAGGGATTCAGGCGCACTCCTCAGATGTATTCCATTTCAGGTCCGGACGAGCTGGACATCAAGGCTGACAACCCTATGTTCGTATGGCCTATCCCGCAGCACGAACTGGATGCCGTGCCAGGGCTGCAGCCCAATGAAAGCAACTAAAAACGAAGGAGGAACTTTATTATGATGAAAAAGATATTGATGATGGCCTCCGCCGCGGCCGCGCTGGTCCTGTCCGCATCATGCGGCAGGGAGGAAAGGGCGCTGTATCCCGGCGGCGAGTATATCATGTTCGCGGACTCCACGGCGATGTACTACATGACGGACGACCCGGATGATTCCTTCCCTGTAGAGGTCGCCTCTACCGTTGCCTGCGACTACGACAGGACCTATGCTATAGAGTTCCTGGCGGGAGAGTCCAATGCCATAGAAGGTGTGAATTTCACCATAGACTCATACAACGTGGAAATCCCTGCAGGGGAGATGACCGGTACTGTGCATCTGAAGGGCGTGTTCGACAGCATCGAAGCCTCCGACTCCATCGGGGTGGTGCTCCGCCTGCTGGTGCCGGAGGACAAGAGATGGCCGGGCGATGACCAGACAATGAAGATAAGCTTCGCCAAGACATGCGACCATGACCTGGACACTTTCGTGGAAGACGGTGGCAACTTTGTCCTTTATGCGTCTTTCCCGTTCTCGTCATACCAGGTGGTCAGGAAGCTGGTCAAGGCCACGAAGATTGATGACAACAGGCTTGAGTTCGAGGACCTCCTTGACGTGAACATGCCGATAAAGATGCGCTTCAACCTCGGTGACTACACCAACCCTTATGTCGAGGTGCTGCCCCAGACCGGGTTCTACACCCAGGACTACGGTGACGCGACCGTGGAGACCGACCCTCTGTACGGCTCTTATTTCTACCCTTGCCAGAAACTCATAATATTCTATCTGAAGTGCTATTCCCAGAAGATAGGGACCTTCGGCACGTACTTCTTCGCGCTGGAATGGGTATCCCAGGAAATGGCCGACTATTATGAGAAGAACGGATTTGAATGAAACCTATTTATTAACCATTAAATTTTATAATCATGAAAAAGTCAGTTTCACACCTGCTGTATCCAATCATCATGATGATTGCAGCCATGAATTTCACGATTTCATGTACGGATGAACCGGAAACAGAGAAACAGGCTGAACTCCCGGTTCTTGAAGATCTGACTGTCGCTGTGGGGCAGACAGGCACAATCGATTTCAATGCACCGCTTGCGTGGACGATTTCTTCCGACAAAGAATGGCTCGTTCTTGGCGGGGAGCAGGGGGAGACCTCCGGAGAGGCCGGACAGCAGTCTGTACCTTATACTGTCACTGACCAGGACGCGGACTTCGAAAAGACGACCGAGGCCAATGTGAGGATAATCTTCAGCGATGACAGGTACATCACGTTCAAGGTCACCAGGGGAACTCTCGACAGGACCATGACCATAACCTCGGACGAAGAAGGGACGACTCCGATAGAGTCGATAGATATGGACAATACTATGGTTTCATACCAGAATATGCGCACTTTCTATGTTAGCGCAAACTATGACTGGTATTACGATGCTGCCGGCAGTTCGGACTGGATAGTCCTCAGCGGCGGAGCCCTTGAAGGAAAGGCCGGAGAGACTTGTGCAGTATCGGTATATATCGACCAGGACAAGGCTCCGGTAGAGGCCGGTACAGGCAGGATAGCACTTTCGTCCTATGACAACGAGCCTGTAACAGAAGAGCTGACAGTGAACTTCGGAGGATTCGGGCAGGGATACTGGAAGATTGTCGAGGTCCGTAACGGGCAGGAATTCGCGAATGCTTATGGGGGCTGCACATTCTCGAGCGACGGCTTCATCTCCCAGGCCGGCATGGCTACTGACCAGAACAGCGTGACGCTGAAGCTGCGTTCAAGCGAAAAGTGTGTTTTTGTTATAGCTACAAAAGATGCTACGTGGGGTGGAAATCAATCTGGGATATATTTCCATTATGCTTATCCTCATAAGGAAGATCCGCTTGCACGTGATAACAGTCCTTGGCTTACTATTACTTCAGTTGATACAAAAGCTGCATTAGAGTCCGGTATATACACTATAACTGTGGAAAAGAATGAACCTCAAGATGATATGGGTGGAATGCTGCAGTTGTCTTCATGGCAGAAAGGAACTGAAAGAATTGCAAGGGTACTGTGTATTCCTGAATCACTTCTACAAGATGCCGGTATCATAAACGATAACGGAATGATATATCAGTCAAAACTGCAGGAAACTCTGGCAGAGGCAAATATCAATTTTGAAACTTTTTTAAGAGAACATACTCTTAGGGAAGAATTTTCTTCTTATGTAGCATTTGAAGTTATACAGGAAGCTTCAGCCGGGACAGGTAGTGACACGAATTATATGACATTGAAAGACCTTGCCTATGCAGGGACATTGATTGACCTCGGCGAGGGGAATTACAGATATGAGACTGATTCATATCAAAGGGGAATGAATTTCGAGGCCCATTTCGGAAGCCTGACCGGAATAGCGTTCAAGTCATCGGAACCGAATACGGATGACTCCACGAAACAGGATTTCCCTTATGTGTTTACGGATTGTGACTGGCTCCTTGCCGGGCTTGCTGATAACGGTAACGGAACATACAGCCTCAATATCCGGAAATTAAAGAATGAAACAGGGGCTGCACGCAGCTATAAGGTCGTCTTGATTGACGGCAGCGGCACCGAGGTGGGTTCCATTACTATAGAACAGGGAGCATAAACACTTTTACAGACAGATATGAATATCCTATTTAGACTGTTCAGAATCTTCATGCTTGCATCCATGGCGGCTTTTGCCGCCGGATGCAGCGTGGAAGATCTTGAAGAAGGACAGACGGGATCCGGTAATGTCCAGTTCCGTCTTCTCAAACTTGCATCGAAGGCTACCGGGGAGCTTGACTACCTGCACGATGCGCACAAGGTGATGGTCACCCTGAGCAACGGGGGGCAGAATGTCAACCTGCCGCTCAAGGTGGACTATTATGACGAGGAGTCGGCCGAATTCGGGGTGAGGACCGAGATAGGACAGCTCTATCCCGGGCATTATTCCGTAGTGAGCTACACCATTTACAACCATCTGGATGACGAGCTTCTCTACGGCGAGCCGGATGAGACGACCGAGTTCGATGTGATAACAGGCGGGCTTTCCACCGTGGACCTGTATATCAGCGTAGTCCCTCGCGGAAAGATACGTTTTGATATTGTCAAGGACCTGAGCGAAATCGTGGTTGATACCAAATCGGGCCCTGTGTCGGATGAAGACAGGATTGACTATCCGCTGAGTTCGGTAGCCAAGGCCGACATTGTCGTAAAGGACATGAGGACCAATGTAGAGCACGAATTCACCGGTCTCCCGTGTACATTCAGGAGCGATGCCCTCGAGGGCAGCTCGGACATACTCTGCGACACTCTCCTCCATATAGAGGCCGGGGAGTATTATCTCAGCAGGGTGGCCCTTTACGGGGCATCCGATGATACGGCCCCTCTCGACTACCTGACATATTATGACAACGACAAGGACGTCATCTACACTGTCGAGGACAACAAGACCACTGAAGCAGAGGTCCCTGTCGTGATAAACGGGACCGCCGCCCATATAAAGGACTATATCGCCCTTTACAAGATATGGAAGTCCCTTGACGGGGAGAACTGGAGCTGGAGGGCCGGCACCGGCACCAATCCTGACAACTGCAACTGGAATTTCGACAAGGATATAGACCTGTGGGGAAACCAGCCGGGAGTAGGCCTTTTCTCAAACGGCCGTGTAAGCTCCCTGAATATCGGGCCTTTCGACCCTCATGGGGACATGTCCGAGGCTCTGGGGGACCTGACCGAGCTCAACACCCTTTACCTCGGCTCGAACAATGACGTGCAGTACGAGGGCATGGTGCCGGAGTATCCTGTCGGTGATTTCATCCCCAAGTGGGACGAGGATGAGGAGGCTGCACGGATGAGACGCCAGTTCGACCCGTGGAACTACTGGGTTGAGAGTAATGTGTCGGAAGCAAGGCTCGACTATGCCAGGAAGCTCCTGAAGGCAAGGCACCCCGAGAACCGGACCGAGTTCAGCGTGTTCACAGGATATTCTTCTGCAGAGAAGCCGGCGACCTTCGCCACCTTCCCTCACGGATACCTTTCAAACCATATACAGTCACTGCCGGAGTCTATCGGCAACCTGACCAAGCTGGAGCAGCTTTATATAGGCAACTCCGAGATAAGGGAGCTCCCTGAAGGGTTCGCCAAGCTGCAGTCCCTGACAGACCTGCAGATATACAATTGCCCTGCCATGGAGAAGTTCCCTGTGATAGTCGCGGAACTTCCGAACCTTATCATGCTTGACCTCTCGGCCAACAGCCAGTGGGAGCCGGAGGATGTCACTGCGGGCTGGGAAGCTATATTCGGAGGAAAATCGAAGGAGAAGCTCCAGATTGTGTACGGACTGAGCAACCGCATGAGACGTTTCCCGGAGAAGAATCTCGACCAGGTGGCCGCTCTCGGGCTCATTGACTTCTCGAACAACGGCATCGAGGTGATGAACAAGGGGTTCACCGACAAGGTCAGGCTGATAGAGGTATACCTCGACTACAACTACCTGACTTCAATCCCTGACGATTTTACCGGAGTAAGGGACCTGGCTACGTTCTCGTGTACCAACAACAGGCTGACCGAGTTCCCGGGCTTCTTCCCGGACCCGGCCACCGAGGACTTCATGCCGGATGAAATTCTTCTCTCTGCCAACAAGATAGAATCCTTCCCGGATGATTTCAAGGGGCTTAACGTAAGCAGTCTCGATCTGAGCAACAACTGTTTCAAGAAGTTCCCTCTCGATCTCGCCAGGACAGGTTCAATCCTGGGGATGCTCAACCTTTCGTACAACCAGATAGACGACTTCCCAAAAGAGGCGTTCGAGGGACTGAAACAGGTACAGGCGCTCGATATATCCATGAACTGGATTTCCGAAATCGATCCGGAGTTCAGCCTTGCCGAAGATGCCCCGTACCTGCAGCAGGTGGACATGAGCAAGAACCGCTTCACCTCATTCCCTACCAGGCTTTTCAGCGGATACAGCCTGTATACATTCTGGTTCGGGGAGCAGATGGACGCCGAAGGCAATAAATGCTTCAAGTCGTGGCCTACTGGCATAGAGACATACACGTGGCTTAAGAATCTGAAAGTCAACGGTAACGACATCAGGGAAGTACCGGACTTCCCGTCCGAGCTCTATTCCCTGGACGTGAGCGGGAACCCTAATATCATAATGGAGATTCCTGCTGATGTGTGTGCGGAAATAACCGGCGGGACCTATATTTTCACATACGACACCGACCAGACCGGCATCACCGGATGTGACGCGCTGGGGATAACAGAAGACTAAGAATTATGAGGAAAGATGATATGAAACGTATATTGTATATCATGTGTGCTGCCGTTGCCGCAGCGGCGATGTCTTCATGTGTGGACCGCGAACAGGGAAAGATAGATTTTACGACGGACATTTCGGATTTCACCATCGGTCCGGAAGGCGGCATACGCCGCATCTCCATTACAGGGGACCCGGATGATTCCTGGTCTGCAGTGACCGGGAACGAATGGATACTGGTCTCCCCTGCCACGGGGAAGGGCTCTGCCGTGTGCAGCGTAAAAGTGGACACCACTGTCCTGGACCAGGCGCGTACGGGCAAGATAGACTTTACGGTGGATGGTAAGATAAAGACGCTCAACATCACGCAGGACGGCTTTGTAAAGGAGATCACCTACAATCTTGAGGACGGCGGGGAGGTCATGGAGATACCGGACTATGCCGCCTACGGGGAGAACCACTTCGAGGTCGAAGTTACGGCTAACGTCCCTTTCAATGTAGTTATTCCGGAGGAGGCCGCCTCCTGGCTGGCATGCAGGGCATACGAGCAGGAGTCCGCCAAGTACAGGCCGCGCACTGTAAAGCTCGTTTTCGACTATGAGGTGAACACGAAGACGGTGGAGAACGTGGCGGATATCGTCCTTACACCTGACGGGTCGGAGTCCGGCGAGGATATGAGCGGGGTCGCTGATGCCGCGTTTACCGTAAGGCAGGCTGCGGCGCCTGAAATAACCGATGACAGGAGGGGTGATTCCCTGGCCGTCATTGCTATAGCCAGGGATCTAGGCCTGTATTCATCATACGACAGGTCCAGGCCAATGGATACATGGGAGGGCATAACTCTCTATACCGCAGATGACATAAGGGAACATCCGGAAAGATGGCCGGATAGCTATATAGGCAGGCTGAAGAGCGCTGAATTCTTCCTGTTCAACACCGAGAGGTCGCTCCCGTACGAGGTGCAGTACCTGAAGACCGCCGACTCCCTGGCCTTCATCAGCAACGGCAACAACCAGCAGAAGTCGATAGACCTCGGTACGGAAATAACGAACCTTGAGAACCTCAGGTCCTTGTCTCTGATAGCATACGGTATAGCTTCACTGCCTGAGGAGATGGTCAACATGAAGGGCCTTGAATATCTGGACATTTCGGTGAACAATCTTTCCGCAGTGCCTGAATTCCTCCGCCAGGAGAACTTCCCGAACATGAAGTACCTGATGATCAAGAGCAACCGCAGGGTAGACCTGCGTGACCTGAGCAACACCACGGAGGACCTCAACACCATCGGCCTTTACACCGAATTCCCTGAATGGCTGCTCGAATGGTCGAACCTCAGGTCCCTCGTGCTTTCGAACAACTACTTCTACGGCTCCATACCTGATATGGAGGATTACGGGGAGAGGTATTCCGCCGAAGAGGCTTCCGCCCTCGGAAAGCCTGAGCTCGAGGGGACGCCGAAGGTGCTCCCTAACACCACCACCTTCTCTATCAACCTGAACAGGCTTACAGGGGAGCTGCCTCAGTGGCTCCTGCTCCACCCGAACCTGGCCCGCTGGGACCCTTATGTGGCCGTGTTCAACCAGGAGGGCAAGGATGCCGACGGTAAGCTTGCCGGCTTTGACAATGTCCCTAATGATATATTCTAATATTCAATGAAGCTGAAGATGAAAAAAACGATAATGGCTTTTGTTGCTTCCCTGGCAGCCGCCTCTTTAATGCTTGGCGGCTGTACGGAGGAGAAGGCAGGCGCACCGGAGGTAGATGAAGGTGTCGTATTCGAATTCTCTATGCACAAGGTCTATGAAATGGACATAGATGCCATAGATGAGATAGCCGCCGTAAAGATCACCCTTGTCAGGGACGGCGAGAGGATAGAGCTCCCGACCATGAATGTCTCCGGCAGCGCGGAGTTCGTCCAGACTGAGCCCTGCCCGCTCTCTCCGGGCGAATACAGGTTCGTGAACTATAAGGCCTATGCCGCAGACGCCTCATTCATGTTCGAGGTGGATGTGGACCAGGAGAATACATTCAGCGTTGCGGCAGGGGAGATAACCCATTTCCCCATCCCGGTGTCCGTGAAGATTGTCAACTACCCTACTAACTACCTGAAGAACATATTCTCCGGATTCTGCCAGGAAGTATGGGGCGATGACGAGACCTTGTGGCCTTGGGACTTTGAAGAGGATATTGCCGACTGGGACTTCGTGGAGTTCGAGTATGATGACTACGGCAACCCTACGGCACTTGTCGGACTGACTTTCTGCGGGACCCATACCATACTTCATGAGGACGGGTCCGTCGAGACTGAACAGACACCGTTCCTCTCCATGACCAGGATTCCGGACTGCATAAACAGGATAGAGACCCTGTACCATCTGACCATCACGGACCTTCCGAACCTGAAGGAGCTGCCTTCCGGCCTGGACAAGCTCCGCTACCTGGATGCCGTACTGATTCAGAACACAGGTGTGGAGCAGCTGCCAGAGGATATGTTCGGCGCAGATGAGATATTCTCGCTCATTGTCACGGACAGCCCTCTGAAGGAGTTCCCGGCCGGTGTCTCGCAGCTTTCGAAGCTCAACAACCTCGTAATCCGGAATACAGACATAACGTCCATCAATGCATCCCTTGGCGGCCTTGCGGAGCTGGCTTATGTGGATTTCAGCCACAATGCCGGTCTGGCTTCCATCAATGATGATATATTTGCCGGATCTTCTTCGCTGAATTTCCTGTCGCTGGCAGGAGACACGGCGCTCTCGTCGTTCCCGTCATCGGTGGCCGATGTGCAGATAGAGAGTTTCGGACTGGACCTTTCCGGCTGCGGGCTCTCCTTCCTTCCGGAGAATGTGCTGCATCCGGGAATCACATCCCTTTACCTGGACGACAACAGCTTCACGTCTGTGATTCCTCTGGATGGCTTCTCCAGGATAGAGACACTGACGATGAACGGAAACCCGATTTCCGGCAGGCAGAGCGTATCTTCATCCACACTTCAGATGCTTGAGCTCTCCCGCTGCTCCCTTTCCGAGATGCCGGATGTGTCTGGCTGCCAGGAGCTGCGTGTGCTCGAACTGAATGAAAACAGCTTCACTTCTATCCCTTCCATAGATTTCGCGTCCTCCAACAGGAAGATGAGGCGGCTTTCCCTTTCTGGGAACACCTCCCTCGTTTCGCTGCCGGACGCCGGGGATTTCACCCTTTATATGGACAACGGGAAAGTCGCTGATTTTGCCGCCCTTTACCTGGATGACTGCCCGGCCCTGACATGGACTGTGCCAGCTGCGTGGAATCCTGTGGACCTTCCTGAGACACTTGATCCTGAAAGCCTGTCCCCGGATGTGGACGGAGCGGCAACGAAAGCCGATGTCGATGATGCGTTCACATATGAAGGAAGGGTGGGCGTTTCAAGGCGCGGGTCTCCTGGAGTCACATTCTAGATATTGCCGATGCCGGCCGGGAAGCTGTACTGTGGCTCCGGGCCGGCTGTTCCGTATACTGATTTCTGACATGGACAGATGAAGGTTCTGCTTGCGATATTCCTCTGCGTAGGGTGTCTTGTCCCGCTGTCCGCCCAGGAGCCCATGTCCATGGATTCCTCGGTGGTGAACATTGGCACCATATCGGAGGACGACCCTCCTGCCGAGGCTGTTTTCCGTTTCAGGAATTCAGGCCCGGACACCCTCAGGATACTGCAGCTCCTGACTACATGCGGGTGTGTCAGGTCTTCATGGACAGCCGCCCCTGTCCTGCCGGGGGCATGCTCGTCGTTCTCGCTCTCATTCGCCCCCGAGGGGCATCCGGGGCCGGTCGACAGGCCTGTCTATGTATATTACAGGGCAGGGGACAGGAGCCTGATGAAAGAGGTGAGGATAACGGGCCATGTGGAAAGGTCTTCCGACAGGTTCATACGTTACAGGTACAGGTGCGGGGCCCTGCGCCTTATGCAGGACAAGGTAAAAATGGGGCAGGTAGGCCAGTCCCGGCGCCGTGTCTCGAGGATTGCCGCAGGCAACGGTGGCAGCCGTCCCCTTTCGGTGAGCGCCGTAAGGCTTCCGGGTTTCATGGATTTCGGGACAGAGCCGGTGACGATACCCCCGGGAGGCACGGCCGACCTGGTATTCAGCCTCGATGCCCGGAAAGCCGGCGGCCCGGGGCATATGGAATTCCCGGTGGTGCTCATTGTCGATGACGGGGTGTCGAAAGAGAAGATGACTGTCACCGTGACTGCCGACATCGCGGCGGATTAGCCCGCATCGTCTGCGCGATGCCTTTTCCCGGGACAGGATACCCCGGCCGCGGAGGGGTCTTGCAGCCGGTAAAGTGAAGAAAACAGTACCGGAAAACCTGAATGAAAACGGATTTAAATATTTTTGATTATGAAAACAAGACATTTCATCCTCTTCTTGCCGCTTCTTGCGGCAGCGGCCTCCTGCGAAGACAGGGCCGGAACGGACAGCACACAGCAGGACCCGGTATTTGCATATTGGGAACAGCCCCATTCGGCTATGGCCGGCCTTGCCGGGAATGTGGAGTCCGTAATCGAGTATACGGTAGAGGAAGGGATGCGCTTCCCGTTGTCCTATATGGTGTTCAACGGAAAAGGCGGCATTGTCTCGTATGACCCTACAGGGATGAGCGTCCCGGAGTCTTTCATAGAAGGCGGCTCCGAGGCGGAGGGGGCTTCTGCTGCCACGAAGGCAGGTTTTTTCGCCACATCAAGATATGAGTTCAGCTATGATGCTTCCGGGAGGGTGGCATCGGTGAAGAAGTATGACATGATGCCGGAGCCTGTCGCGGAATACACTTTCGCTTATGGGGATGCGGGTGTATATGCGCCTCTCGACATCACAGGTACAGGCATCTCGCTTGTGGCCCGGGTGCTTTCGGTAAGGTCCGGGTACATCGGGGACGCCCCGGACCCTGAAGCCTCGTCCAGCTTTCTTTTCGAAGCACGGGACGGCGGCGCGTATACGTGCCTGTGTGAAGGGACTTCGGATGCCGCTGTCGTAAGGGAGTCCGAAATCGCATACGAAAGTTCCCTCCCTGTCCTTGAGACCGCAGTATATTATTCCGGGACAGGGGCCGGGAGGGTCAGGACCGCTGACGAGACTGTCACTTATACATGGGACAGTGAAAAAGGTATCCTCCTGTCGTGCGTCACGGAGAAGAGGGACGCTGACGGGACCGTGACGAAGTCGGAGGACAGGTACAGCGCCACGTTCCCAATGAAAAAGACCTATTCTGCCACATGGGCCGGGGAAACGCTCCGTACGGAACTCCGGTATACATACGATTCTGACGGAAGGCTCCTGGAGTCCGTCTATACTCCGGGGTACGAGGGCTTCGGCTCGGACATCATGATGGAGTACACGACGTTCGACGTGTACGGGAACTGGACCGGGGCGGTCCGGACAAGCTCCGACGGACAGTACAGTGTATTCAGGGAAATCACATGTTTTGAAGAATAGGGCTGTGCAAATCAGGACATATTCTTGGATTTTTCAAATAATGAGTATCTTTGTATGTTTGGCATATGCCTTTTCAGGAGGCATATCATAAATTTATGTACAATGAGACTGATTATTGAAGACACCAACGCCAATGTGGGCAAATGGGCTGCAAACTACATTGCAGACAGGATCAACAGCCACCAGGCAAGTACCGGAAGACCTTTCGTGCTCGGCCTTCCTACAGGTTCCACCCCGCTTTCTACCTATGCGGAGCTCATCGCCCTCAACAAGGCAGGCAAGGTTTCATTCAGGAATGTGATCACGTTCAACATGGATGAATACGTAGGACTGCCGGAGGAGCATCCCGAGAGCTATCACTCGTTCATGAGGAACAATTTCTTCAGCCATGTGGACATCAATCCTGAAAATGTCAACATCCTCAACGGGAACGCGCCTGACCTGCAGGCCGAATGCGACGGGTACGAGGAGCGTATCCGCAAGGCAGGCGGGATCGACCTGTTCCTCGGCGGAGTAGGCGAGGACGGACACATCGCCTTCAACGAGCCGTTCTCTTCCCTCAGCTCCAGGACCAGGGTCAAGACGCTGACCTACAATACTCGCGTGGTCAACTCCCGTTTCTTTGACAACGATGTGGACAAGGTGCCGCAGTGCGCCCTCACCGTAGGTGTAGCTACCGTAATGGATGCAAGGGAAGTGCTTGTTCTCGCCATCGGGGCAAAGAAGGCACCTGCCGTAAAGCAGTGCGTGGAAGGCTCATACAGCCATGCTTGGACCATTACCGCCCTTCAGGCGCACCCTAAGGGCATCCTGGTGTGCGATGAAGGCGCCGCAGAAGAGCTGAAGGTATCTACTTACCGTTATTTCAAGGATATAGAGAAAGACAACATTATCTAAGACAGAAAACTCCTGTCTTTCGGAATAATATGTTTGAGGGGTGACCGGAATTCATTGCCGGCCGCCCCTCAATGTATTTTACCGGATCAGCGTCATCACGCTTTGTACCCCCTTCCATGCCGGTTCATGTGCCAGGTCCCTGATATCAAGGGAGGAAAGCGCCTTTTCCAGCTCCCCTGCCTTCTTTGTCCTGCCGTCCCTTGTGTACTCCTCCATGAGGATACGGATTTTCTCGTATGCCTGTATCCCCTCTGTCAGCTTCTCCAGTCTCATGGATGTACGGTTCCCCGGATATACAAGGTAGGTGTCGCCTCCTGCCCAGGTGCGGAACCTCGAGTCAAGCAGCGGCTCGAGCGGCCAGCTGTTGTATGCCCAGCGCAGGTACCCGTCGACATTCTTCGCCGCCATGTACAGCCCGATCCAGGTAGCTTCGGCTAGAGGGGAGAAGGTGAATGTGTTGGGATATGGTTCTGCGCAGCAGGTGTAAAGCGTACTGATCCTGCCTTCCTGCCTGCGTCTTTCAAGCACTTCATCGGGGAAGTTCTCGTTGATGGTGATGCAGTAGTCATACAGCTGGTCCTCTATTTCGGGGTGGTAGTTTCCGGCAAGCGATATCCTGAACTCCGGATCGGCTTTCTTTATTACAGCGATTGTCTTCTGCATGACTTCCATGGGCCTCTCGTCCATGGCTATGGTGCAGATGTCGAACCAGCCTTTTTCTTTCAGGTGCCTGGAGAATGCATCCAGCATGCTTGTCCACATGTCTTCATATTCAGTCTCGCCCGGGGAAGTCCGTATGGCCTTCATGCTGTCGGAGGCCTGGTCGAAATACTGGAACGACAGTGCCCACGGCACCATGGAGTAGCAGTTTATCTCCCGGTCTATCCCGCAGCTCATCATGAATTCCACCCATCTGTCGAATACGTCGAAGCAGAAGGCCCAGCTCCCGTCCACCTTGCGGATCCATGTCACCATTGATTCGAACCAGTCGTGCGTCTGTCCGTTCCAGGGCTTGTGCATGATGCTCGCGGTGATGACCTTCTGTCCTGACCGGGCGAGGCGCTCCATCATTGGCCTCATCACGTCCAGGTGCTCCTGGCTCCAGAGCGGTACCTGGTAATACCGTGCTGCCGCAAACGGGTTCTGCCACAGGTCCAGGTGGAAATGCCACTGCGACGGCTCCGGAAGCACGTGGCTGTCCGCCCTTATGTTGAGCTCGAGCGAGCCTACAGTGCGCTCACCGTCCTTTACCGTCAGCCTGCCCCGGTATGTCCCTGGCGCAGCGTCCCGTGGTATCCGGCAGGACAGCCAGATGGCCTGGACGCCCATCTTTTCCAGGGAGGTCTCTTCAAGGCAATGGTCTATGCAGTCGGCGACCATCGTGGAGTCATATACCGTGTGGTCCGGCCTCTGCCCGCATGCCCCGCGCCCGTCCTTGTTCAGCTGGTCTGTCATGACATAGCGGACAAACCCTGTCTCGAAGCTTTCCCCCGGGATCCGGGCCCCTCCCGGACCTTTGAAATCGGAAACCTCATAGCGGAGCCTTTCGAGCCCGTCCTTTGTCCAGACCACGGCCTGGGCATAGACCTTTTCCCCTCTCCATCCGCTGATGCCCTGCAGCCTGCAGGTCTTTGACATCGGCACTGAAGTCCTTGAATACCTGACATCGGTGCTGCCCCACGAAACCCGTGTGCCTTCCACTTCCTGCCACTGTGCTTCCGAAGGCTTTTCATGCTGCGGCAGCTCCACATAGCTCCCCACCGGGAACCTTTCCTGTCCTGTCGGAGTCCCGCACTGGGTCTTCCATTGCCCACGGGCCATGCCATTGTCCTGCCCCGTCACCGCTACCGGCATGAGCATGCCGATGACGAAGCCTATGGATAGAATTCTTTTCATTTGAGAGATTTTTAGTGTTATTGTCCTTTGATTTTCAAATATAGCCAAAGATTCGTCCGGAACACTGGTTCCGGGAAATTTTGTTCCTGTATTGCGTAAAATTTTATAGCTTTGAAGCCCCAAATATTTTCAGCTATGCGTAACTACATTATTGTCATGTTGCTGGCCGCCGTATTTGTGCTGGCCTGCCCGGATGCCGGGGCAAGGGGCATTGACCTATCCTGCGGACCGTGGATACAGAATGTCTCGGAAACCGGGTTTACCCTGATGTGGGCCACTGCGGACAAGAGCCTTTCATGGGTGGAAGTCGCTCCGGACGACGGTACTCCGTTCGAGGCCGCCCGGAGACCGGGGTTCTACCAGACAGTGGCCGGGAAAAAGTATACCGGCACCTTCCATAAGGTGAGGGTTGAGGGACTTGAGCCGGGGAAGGCCTACCGGTACAGGATCCTGGGCAAGAATGTGGTCGACGATTCTGACCCGTACGGGTCGGTATATGGCAGTGAAGGGACCCTGAAGCTCATAGGGACCGTGATGACGGCGGATCCGGGGGCCGACACCTGCCGTTTTTCCATGGTCAACGACATTCATGACAACGCCTCGCTCTATACATCCCTTGTCTCTCCTGTGAAGGACGTGGCACTTGATTTTCTTCTGCTCAACGGTGATATCGTTTCATACGCCAAGTCGATAGATACCGTGATGGTGCATACGTTCGGTCCTGTCGCGGATATAGTCAAGGATATCCCTGTCGTCTTTGCAAGGGGCAACCATGAGGGGCGCGGCGCCGACTCATACCTGGTCCCTGGCCTTTTCGATACCCCGACCGGGGAGCCGTACTACATTTTCCGTCGCGGCCCGGTGGCGTTTGTGGTACTGGACGGAGGCGAGGACAAGCCTGACTCCAGTGTGGAGTATTCCGGCCTTGCAGACTATGACGCATACCGTCAGACTGAGCTCGAATGGCTCCGCGGAGCAGTGAAAGACCCGCTTTTCGCCGGTGCTCCCGTGAAGGTGGCCATAATCCATATCCCTCTCATTGACGGTCCGGGAAGCTGGTATGCCCAGAGCTGGCTCAGCCGTAACTTTTCACCTGTCCTGAACGAGGCCGGCGTGGACCTGATGCTCAGCGGGCACCTGCACAGGCATGTATATGCCGAGCCAGGCACCTGCGGCAACGGTTTCCCTATCGTTGTGAACAGCAACAAGACACGTCTTGACTTCCTCGCCACCGGAGACCGGATCCGTGTGGAAATATACGATACTTCGGATGTCATGGTCCAGTCCTATTCCTTCCAGGTAGAGTGACAGAGGTCTCCTGCATTTATAGCAGAAGTCGATTGCTGCAAGAGTTTCAAGAAGCCTGAACGTCCAGCAGAGCCGCCAGGAGAACCCACTGAAAGGGCGTCTTTTCCGCTTCTGCTCATACGATATGCAGGTGTTCAGGCTGACCCGCTATATCCAAGCCCCGGGATTGCCTGTGTTACAGTATCTTCATCGCTATCGCTGCACAGGCTTCCGCATCGGCCAGGGCGTTGTGGTGCTGCCTCAGGTCGAAGCCGCACCGCGCCGCGACTGTATGCAGCTTATGGTCCGGCAGCTCCCCGCGGAAGACCCTGCGGGATGCTTTGCAGGTACAGAGGAATTGATAGTCAGGATAGTCCATCCTGTACATCCTGAACACCGCCTTCAGGCAGCCCTCGTCAAACATGCTGTTGTGTGCCACCAGCGGAAGCCCTTCGATAAGAGGCTCCGCCTCGGCCCACACGGCGGGGAACACAGGTGCGCTCTCCGTATCCTTTGCCGTCAGCCCGTGTATCCTCGTGTTCCAGTATGAATAATATTCCGGTTCCGGCCTTATCAGCCGGTAGAACTTCCCGGTAATCTCCCCTCCGCGTACTACCACAATCCCCACGCTGCACACGCTTGTGCGCTGCTCGTTTGCGGTCTCGAAGTCAATTGCAGCAAAATCTTTCATAAGTCAATCTTTCATAAAGCGGCATACAATGGCCCGGCACAAAGATATTGAGAATATATGCAGGATTTCTGTGTATAACCGAATTAATTGCTATTTTTGACTGTCGAAAACTGAAGTCAGCAGATATGGGAAAGTTATATCCGGTAGGAATACAGAATTTCGAGAAACTCCGTAAAGACGGGTACTGTTACATAGACAAGACAGAGAAGATATATGAACTTGTCAAGACCGGGAGCTATTATTTCCTTAGCCGCCCGAGACGGTTCGGGAAAAGTATGCTCATCAGCACATTGGAGGCCTATTTCCAGGGAAA
>CALVCB010000037.1 GCA_944325965.1 uncultured Bacteroidales bacterium | reverse complement strand
TATCCGGCTTTCTTGCTGGCCACTATACCGTTGTCTCCGTTAACATCCAGCCTTATGGCTATGCAGGGACTTTTTTCGCTGTCCCTGCTTGATGTAATAAACTCCGCCACTTCGGCCGCCTTGTCTGTTTTGAAGCTTACCGTCACTTCATCTTCATCGTTTCCGGTAAATTCAACGGAAGATGTCAGTTCAAAGTATTCTGCAGGTATCTGGACATAGTGGCTGCCTTCGGAAGCCAGTTCTTCTTCTGTAAGAAGCGTAATGTCTGCCTTGCATTCAAGCCCGTTTTCACTGTTCCTGAGCACCGGATAGCTGAATTCTGTCTTATTTACAGTGAAATCCACCGTCTCGACAGTGAATGATCCGTCTTCGAAATATATGTAGTCTGTCAGTTCTTCTTCAACCGGGACGTCCGCCCAGTCGCCGGAGTCAGGTTCCATAGCCTCTTCGTTGCATGCGCAGCTCATCATTATGATTGTAGCTATGGCTGTAATATTCAGAAATTTCTTCATGATTGTCCTTCGTTGTCGTTAAATTGTCATGGTTTTTAATATCCCGGGGCCTGTACCATCTGAGGATTGTTATATACCTCGTTCTGGTGTAGCGGCAGGAGGTACATACGGTCATACCAGCAGTAGTCCCCGTCGACCTCCACGCGCTGGTTGAACTGGGAGAAAGTAGGATTGGTTATCCTCCCCACGAAGCTGTTCAGCCCGGTACGGGCACCTTCTCCGAGATTTTCTTCAGCTATGCGCCATCTTCTCAGGTCATGGTAGCGGTGTCCTTCCATGAACAGTTCTATCCGGCGTTCTGCCCGCACCCAATCGCGTATGGTCATGTCTTCAGTGCAGTCTGCGGTTGAAAGTTCCGGAACTCCGGCACGCCTGCGGATAATGTTGAGGTTTGACAGAGCTTCATCGAGTTCAGCGGCATCGCCTGTATTCATATACAGTTCGGCGCAGCATTCGGCAAGGTTGAGATAAAGTTCGGCAAGCCTTATCATCGGAGCCGGATAGTAATCTATGTTGTCTGAATTTCCTGTCCATCTTACGCTGACAGGAGTGAATTTGTTGTTCAGGTAACCTGTCTGGTTCTGGTCACGTAGAGACGGATTGTTGACGTAGCCGGATTTGTCTGTACTCTTCAGATCCAGTGTCAGCGGGCTTCCGTCCACGAGCACCGGTCCTACATCGCATCCGTCATACAGTATCCATGCATAGAACCTCGGTTCTCTGTTTACGTTCAGCTTGATGACATCTCCCCTGTTCGGGATATCGGCGGATGTCAGCCACTGGCTTTCTTCCGGAAAGTCCGGGTCCTTTGCAGGGAGTTTCCCGTTCACCGTGTAGAATGACTCTACCATTTCCAGTGTAGGGCTTATGCCGGAGTATCCGCTGTACCATTCTCCGTTATTGTTCTTGATGATGTTTCTCGGGAGAGAGGCGCGCGATATCTCCGATGACACATTTTTGTTTATCGTGAAGATGAGTTCATGGTTGCCCATTTCCTCATCCGATGCTGCGACGTACCTCATGAGCATCACCCTTTTGAGAAATTCGTCCCTGACTGCCGCATTTTCCTCTCCTTCAAACATGCTTTCGGGTATGTAGAGATCTTCCGGGCTGAGTTTGTCATTGGCCATCATATTTTCAATGTCGGCAATGTCCATCAGTTTCCTGTGGCCTTCGGTCGTGGCGATTCTTATCGCTTCCTGTGCGGCTTCCTTTGCACGATACCATTTGTCCAGGCTGAATTCCCTGCTTACCAGTTCCTTGCCGTATCCGGGAGTCTCGAATGTGGTGTTGCTCCAGGACGGGTAAGGGAAGTTACCGTTCCACAGCGGTGAGGCGGCATACAGAAGCATTCTGGACTTGAGGGCGGCACATATTGTCTTGTTCCCTCTCCCGTAAGACTCGTCAAGCGTATAGCCTGCCGGAAACTGAGGGGTGTTGCTCGCAAGGTCAAGCTGCTCGCATACGTAGTCTACCATATAGTCGAAATGGCTCCTTCCGGGAAATTCCTCCTTTGGAGTATCTGTCGGCTGGTAGGCATCCACTTTAGGACAAGGTCCGAAAAGCGAGAGTATCCTGAAGTAGTAGTAGCCTTTGAGGAAGTGCGTGTTTGCCACGTACAGGGCCTTGTCGTCTTCCGTCAGGAACGGTGGATTCTGGATTTCCAGTTCCCTGAGGAAAAGATGGATGTTCCCGATGGACCCGTACAGACGTTTCCAGTAGTCATCAGTCATGTTGGTGGCATTGAGTTTTCCGTAGGCCACTGACTGTCTGGCATGTTCTGTCCAGGCGTCGGGGGTGACGAATTCATCCGCAGAACCCTCGTAGTTGGTGAAGGAGATGGGATTTGTCACGTGGACCGTCTCGTAGTTTCCATATACCCAGTTTTCTACGGCGGATTTGTTTTTCATGGCATCCGACAGGTCGGCTCTCTTTGCCGGAGCGACGTCAAGAAAGTTGCAAGACGCACATGTCAGCGCAGTAAAAGATGCCAGCAGTATATTAAATGACAGTTTCATATGATTTGTTTTCCTGTTCTTAGAATTTGAATTGAATACCTAAAGTGAATGTCCTGGAAAGAGGATAGCTGTTCCAGTTGAGTTCCGGATCCCATTCCTTGAACGGACTCCAGACGGCTATGTTGTCCCCGTTGAGATAGACCCTTCCCCATTTGAACGAGTATCCAAGTTCGATGGTCTTGAACCTGACGAAACCGCCGTCTCTCAACCAGTATGTGCTGGCCTCCAGGTTGTTCTTTACATCCGTTTCGTTTATGCCGAGCCTCGGATACTGGGCATCCGGGTCCGGATTGCTTTCTCTCCAGCGGTTTTCGCTGACGAATTCCATTACATTGTATGCATCTGTGCCGAACGGCGTGATACCGCTTATCATTATGGTCCGCATTGCGGAGCCGTTGAAAAACAGTCCCAGGTCCCAATTTTTGTATCCTACATTGATTCCGATACCGTATTGGATGCGAGGCGTACTGCCGTAAGGGGAAATCTGTACTTTGTCCAGTTCCGTGATTTTCCCGTCGCCGTTGACATCACGGTATTTTACGTCGCCGGGGCGGACGGTACTTCCGAGCTGCTGCTCAGCGTGGCTGTCGATGTCCTCCTGGCTTTCGAAAAGCCCGTCGGCAATGTATCCCCACTGGTAGAACCCGTCGAGAGGCCTGCCTACTTTGCTTCGCCATGGCTCCGGATATTCCGGTTCATCGTATTCCACATACTCGTTCTGCGCATAGGAGAAGTTGATCCTTGTGTCCAGTCTCCAGTCTTTGCCGAAATATTTCTGCCAGTTGATGCTGAATTCCGCACCCTGGTTCCTGACCCTTCCGATCTGGGCCCAAGGAATTGCGTTCCAGTATCCCATGATGTCCGGCCATGAGCTGCGCTGCATCATGATATTGCTCCTGTTGTCAAGGAACCAGTCGAATGTGATATTGACCTGGCGGAAAAGTGACAGGTCGAATCCGATGTCCAGCTTTACAGCGTGTTCCCATGTGGCGTCATCTACCTTATATGCATCTACACCATGGCTTATGAATTCGGCCTGGTTGCTTGATGACGGACCGAAAATCGCTCCTCCGCCACCCTCGAGATTCACTTTGTCGAAGTACACGAAGTGTTCATAGAAGTCGAATCCGTCACTTCCTATGAGCCCGTATGAGCCGCGGATCTTCAAATAGTCGATGACCTTGGATAAAGGTTCCCAGAATTTCTCGTTGCTCGGCACCCAACCTGCCGATGCGGCAGGGAAAAACTCGAACCTGTGTCCAGGTGCAAGCCGTTCAGTGCCGTTATAACCGAAATTCAGTTCTACGAAATACCTTTCGTCAAAGTTGTAGTTTATTCTTCCTGAGATTCCCTGGTTGCGTTCAGAAAGGCTCTTGTTAGGGCGGTAGTCACGCATTGAGTACATGAGAAGGGCACCTACACTGTGTTTCTTGAATGTCCTGTTGTAGTTGAGCTTCGCATCAAAATAGAATACCTGGTCCGTAACAGGCTCGCTATAGGTTTCCGTAATGAATTTCTCTCCTGGTTCTCCTACCTGCACAAGCTTGAATGAGTCCGGATTCTCTGTAGTCCAGCTTCCGTCCTCAACTGTGTAGAAATGTGACTTGAGGGATTGCTGGTATGAACTGGAGGAATAGCTGTTCCAGTTTACAATGGCATTGAGGCTGAGGCCTTTGGTCAGGAAGTCCAGATCCTGGTTCAGATGGAGCGAGACATTGATCTTGTTGTCTTTTGTCACCGTATTGTCATCGAGCATCTGTGCGTACGGGTTCAGCCTTATCTCATTGTTGTTGTTCTTGTAGACATTCCCGAAATATATCCAGTCTTCACCGCCCTCAGGCGTAGGGTAATATGCCGGGAACATGACTGGGTTGCTCTGGAGCATATAATTGAACAGTTCGCTCGGACCTTCCGACGGACCGTGGAATTCACCTATCTGGGCATTCAGCTTCAGGTCGAGCTTTGTAGTCCTGGTAAGGTTGTAGGAGATATTGTTCTGGAAATTGTAGTAGTACTGCTGGATGTTGTTGTTGAACATGTAGTCGCGCGGAGCGTTTACGATACCGGTGTTGTGGTTCATGTTCAGGCTCATGTAGTAGGTAGCCCTGTTTCCACCGCCTGATATGTTTATGTTTGCACGCTGGTTCATGTTGAAATCGCGGAAAAGCAGTTTGTCCCAGTCCACATCCGGGAACAGGTACGGATAGTCATGGCTGCGGGTCAGGTCTATCTGTGTCCTGGAATACATTTCTGCAATACCGCCTCTTGCGAATGTGGCTTCATTGTAGAGCTCCATCCATGTGGCACCGTCGACAAAATCCACCTTGTTGACCGGCTGGACGAATGAGTTCTCCACCGTTACGTTGACTTCCGTACGCGTGTTGGCCCTGCCGGTCTTGGTGGTGATGAGCATTACACCGTTGGCCCCGCGTACTCCGTATATGGCCGTCGCTGAAGCATCCTTGAGTATAGTGAAACTTTTGATGGTCTCGGCCGGTATCCTGTTCAGGTCTCCGGAAGATATTTCCACGTCATCCAGAAGAATCAGAGGCTCGGTCCTTCCTCCGAATGTCCCGATGCCCCTTATATAGAACTGGGATGCCGCACCTGGTTCTCCAGAAGTGGTCATAGAGAAGACGCCGGCGAGTTTTCCCGCCAGATTGCTGGTCAGTGACGATGACGGGGCCTGGAGGACGTCACCCTGTACGGATGAAATGGCCCCTATTACGGATATCTTTTTCTGCGTACCGGCACCTACCACTACTGCCTCCTGAAGTTCGTTGTCAGGTTCCATGACAACATCTACGATTCCGCGGTTCCCGATATCATATACTACTGTGCGGAAACCGATGCATGAGAATTCGAGCTGGGCTTCCTGGATATTTGCAATATTTATTGAATAGGTCCCGTCTGAGAGTGACATCACTCCGTTCTGTGTGCCTTTCTCTATGACGAACACTCCGGCTACGGGTTCTCCGGATTCATCGGTAATGCGTCCGGTAACTTCATGGCTGTCTGACTTGGGGGCAGCCATAACTGCCGGGCCAGGCGTTGCATACAGTGCTGAATACGGTACTGGCCCCAGTATGCAAAGCACAATGCCTGCAAATAAAAGTTGTTTTGGTCTCATAAATTTGGTTAGTTATTAAAAAGCTGTTTACCATGCTATGCTTTTATAGCATGTGTGAGTTTCTGAGCCCCAAATTTGAGAATCAATACATTATTATCAAAATTGTGTACTGAAGTAGTGGTTGTGGTGGAAAATTAAATTATTGATAATGAATAGTTTATTCTGGATTTATGATATTTATTTAGTAGTTAAACCAGACAGCCTTCCGATGTTCATTATCTGTTTTTCCAGGTCATCTCTGTCAGATATGGCAGCATTTCTCATCTTGACTTTATAGTTGTAGACAGTAGAAATGGAGCGCCTGAGGAACTGGGATATTTTTGCAGGGTCGCGGACGCCAAGACGTATCAGCGCCATTATCCTCAGTTCTGTCGAAAGGATTTTTTCTGATGACCGGTCTTCAAGGCGGCATTCAGGTTTCAGGAGTTTGTTGAACTGCGGGACAAAATCGGGGAACAGTGTGAGGAACGTACTGTCGAACTGTGAATAGAATTCCTGCAGCTCTTTCTTGATGTAGTCTCCTGAACGGAGGTTCTCCATTATCTTTTCGAAACCTCCGGATTTGGCTGTCTGCCTCAGTTGTGAGCGGTACCGTTCAAGTCCTTCGATATATTCTACACACATATCCATGTATCTTGACAGATATGATTCTTTAATCTGGTTCGCTTCCTGAAGCATGGATATGTACTTCTGGAGATTCTCATTGGCTTCTTTCAGCAGTTCGTTCTTCTCCCTAGTCTTCTTTTCGGCTATGAAGGCACGGTTGCGTGCCTTTATGCTTGCCGATGCGGTCAAAATGAGCAGGACTGCCAATACGCTGGTCCCAAGCAGCAGATAGATGAGCTGTCTGTGTTTTTTCTGCATCAGCGTGTCGTAGGAGTCAGAGATTATCGGAAGTATGTTGTTTATTGAAGTGATGTTCAGCCTGGACTGGGCGACCATGGCATCATGTACTGACCGGCTTATGTATCTGTATGCCCTTTCTATCTGTCCGTCAGTATAGAGTATGGCTGCCAGTTCGTGAAGTGACATGTAGTCGTTTACAGGGGCGGTCAGGTCGTTGCGTGCGCTCAGTATATAGTACAGTATTTCATTGTCCCTGTCCCCGATGGCTTTGTATATATGGGCCACAATATAGCACAGCATGGCTTTGCTGTGGTTGTCAGTACCGGAGGAATATATCTGTGCCAGCAGTTCCGGCAGCATGTTTTCTCCGGTTCCGCTCTCTCTGGCTATTTCTGAACGCACGAACAGTCTTGCTATGTCATCTTTACCGAGGTATTCAAGTCTCTGTGCCCTGTACCTGTTTTTTATGCCCCAGTATTTTACTTTAAGGTCAGGGTCGTCTGAAGTGGAGCTGAGGTCTTCATAGAGAGACTGTCCGACATGAAAATATTTGACAAGAAGCGTGCTGTCCATATGGGCCGTGTCCAGTGTGTCTATGATCTGGAGCGTTTCAGCGTACATGCCTGACAGTACATATCTTTCTGCAAGGTCAAGCACGGCATCAGTCTTTACCCGGTATGAATCAGTCTTCCCGGCTATCACCAGCTTTTTCTTTGCATATGCCATGGCGGAATCCAGATTGTACTGGTAATATTCTCTGTAGATATCGTCATAGATTTCGTATCTGTGCAAATCAGAATCATCATGGCGCAGAGAAGCCAGCATGTCTGAAATTTTCTGTCTTTTGGCTTCTTTGTACCTGCTGTTGTCATCTACAATCCCGTCCAGGATTTTCAGCTCATTTTTTATTTCTGAAGAATAGGAGGATTCATGAATACAGGCTGTCAGTGCTGTTGCAAGCGAAAGTAATGTTATAGCGGTTAGTATCTTCATATCGCTTACGTGTTTGGTCATGCTTCTGCCGGTTTGTTTCGGGCGAGCCGGATGCCGAGTTCATACAGCAGGTACAGCGGAATGAAAACGACCATCAGGGTGAACGGGTCACCTGACGGGGTGATTATGGCCGACAGCACAAGCAGCACGACCAC
Source organism: uncultured Bacteroidales bacterium (assembly GCA_944325965.1). Classification (GTDB taxonomy): domain Bacteria; phylum Bacteroidota; class Bacteroidia; order Bacteroidales; family UBA932; genus Cryptobacteroides. The sequence continues at coordinate 15,196 of CALVCB010000037.1, read as the reverse complement.
GGCATGCCTTCTGTATTTTTTCAGGAATTCCCTGTCCACTATGCCGAGACGGGACAGGACCCATGACAGAAGCGGCAGCTCGAACACTATTCCCATGACGAAGATCATCATCAGGAAGTTGCCCATGTATGAGTTGAGGTTTATCTGGTTGGTGATGCTTTCGCTGATCTGGTACTCCGTGAGGAACCTGAATGTGAACGGGAACACGAGGCAGTATCCCACTGCGCAGCCCAGAAAGAACATGAATGTCCCGAACCCGAAGGCGAACCCTATGTTCTTCTTCTCGTTGGCGAACAGCGCCGGCCGGATGAATTTCCATATCTCATATATAAGATATGGGAAAATAAGCACGAGCGAGAACCAGAATGAGGTGGTGATGTGGGTCATGAACTGTGACGCCACATTGATGTTTATTATGTCTACATGGAATGATTTGTCTGCAAAATTGAAGAACGGTAGCCCGGACAGCCACTTGTAAAGGAAGAAATCCGATGTGGTAGGCCCCAGGACGAAATCATCGAATATGTACGGCATGGCCATGAAACAGCCCACTACGCAGACCAGAAGTACGATCACGACCCTCATCAGAGCCCACCGGAGCACTTCCAGATGCCCCCAGAATGTCATCCCTCCGTCTTCTCCGTTTTCTTCCGGAGATGGGGCGTTCTTGATTTCTTCATTCTCCTGCGTCATTTCATTTCTGTTTTTGGGAGCGCAAATATACGAAGAAGCCGAGAGCAAAACAAGCAAGCTTGCTTGTTTATTTTGCCGAGGCGCAACAGTATAAATGACCGGAGGTCAAATATACGCAGAAGCCGAGAGCAATGCAAGTTTACTTGCAGTTGCCCGGGAGCCGCGGTATATTAATATGGCCGTCAGAAAAAAAAGAGGATGGGGCAGAATTCCTGACCCATCCTCCATCAGTTGCCGGAATGCTGTCCGTAATCAGTATGATGCCGGCACGAAAGGTGCAGCCTCGAGATATTCGATGCTTTCCTTGATGCTGCGTGCGACATCATCATAGCTATACCTTTCCACCTCGACCACAATGTTCTCTACCCCGGCTGTCCCGGCATTGTTGAAAATTGCATCGAAGCCGACCATTCCGCTCTGTCCTATCTCACGCTCATCCTTGATGTGCAGGACCTTGAAACGTCCGGGGTATTTCTTGAAATAGTCCACCGGGCTTGCGTTGCCAATGACTGCCCAGTATACATCCATTTCGAAAAATACATATTGCGGGTCCGTATGCTGGATCATATAGTCATACATTACCTCCTTGTCCTCCACTTTCTGGAATTCATGCGAGTGGTTGTGGTATCCGAACCTGATGCCGTTTTCCAGGCATTTCTTTCCGATTGCATTGAAATAGTCGCAGTATGTCTGAAGGTCCTTGACAGTGGCCGGGACACCGAGATACGGCATGACAAGGTATGTCATGCCCGCTGCTTTGTGTGCTGCGATACATGCATCCCACCATTTTAGTGACTCGGAGAAGTTTCCTGTCTTCAGTTCATTGTCGGTAAGGTGCTTGTTCACGTGTGATGAAAGCACTTTCATTCCTGCAGCTTCAACATCTGCTTTGAACTGGGCCGGATCCTGTCCGTAGAACTTGCCGTCAGAATAGCTGGCCGCCTCAACTGATGTATATCCCATCTTTGCAAGGGTGTCGAGCAGCGGCTTGTAGTCGTTTTTCGCATTGCCGAAACTTCCTATCAGGCTCCTGACCGAATAAAGCTGGATGGAGATGTCCTTTTTCGTCTGGGCAGGGCCTGCATTTGTCCCCTGTGCGCAGGAGACGGCCATGACCGCCGCAGCGATAATTGAAATTATAGTTCCTGTCTTCATGTGAATTACATTTTATAACGAGAGACCGATTCAAGACCGGTCTCTCGTTTGATTCAGATATTTACTGCTCTGTCAGTCGAGTACTTTCACACGGATGTTGCGGAACCATACATCATCCCCGTGATCCTGGAATCCGATGTAGCCTTCATGGTTCTCTCCACCGCAGTTGTTCAGGAGTTCGAAGGCGAGAGGCCATTTCTCCTGGCTGAACTTGCTGGCCTGGAGCATGTCTGTCCACTGCTGTGTCCACAGGTGGTATTCAACTACGTTCACATCGTTCTGTCCATGGACAACAGTTCCCTTGTAAACCATGATCTTGCCTTTGTTCCATTCTCCGTAAGGCTTTGAGTTCTGCGGATTTGCAGGAATCATGTCATAGAGGGAGGCTGATTTTCTGTTACCGTTTACACCGAGTTTGGCATCCGGATGGTTCTCGTTGTCGAGGACCTGGTATTCAGGGCTTGAGATATAGATAGGCTCGACGATGGTCTGGCCGTCTTTCTCTGTAGTTACCTCCTGTGCAAGGTAAAGCACTCCGGAGTTGCCCCCCTTGGATACCTTCCATTCAAACTCGAGCTCGAAGTTTTTGAATTTGTGGGAGAAGATGAGGTCTCCGCCGTCACCTGCCTGGGCTTCTCCGCCGCCTGAGCCGACAAACTTGATGGCTCCGTCATCTACTACCCATCTTCCAGGTACATTGTCCTTGCCGTATCCTCTCCAGCCCTTCATGGTCTTTCCGTCGAAGATCACATAGTAGCCGTCCTTGTCCATAGGGAATTCCGAGAGGTCTACCTGTGGCTTGTCCATGAGCTTGTACTCTGGACCTGCCGGGGTCTTGGTCTCTGTGGTTGCAGTCGCATCTTTAGATGCCTTCTTGTTGTTCTGGTTGCCGCATGATGCTGCTGAAACGACCAGCGCGAGGCTTGCAGCAAATAGTAATACACGTTTCATGGTAAATGTAATTAAGTAGTTTTCGGATAATTAATCTTTAGGCATCTCTGGAAGCGAATAGCCGTTCTGGTAGTTGTGCCTGATGAGTTCCTGGGCGAACTGGTTTGCATCAACCGGCTCTGTCCATGTCTTGTCGAATGTAGGGTGCCCGTCGTTGATGTGGAACCCGTCCTTGATGACTGTACGTATCTTGGCTCCCTCAGGAATATTGGTGAACCTCATGTTCGGTCCGTCCCATTCGAGCTCCTGGTTGAGGCCCTGGAGCCTTACTGCGAGTACTCCCATTACGACCATCTCGTTGAAAGGACCTGCTTCGCTGAAGTCTGAGGCACTTGGAACCCTGTACTTAGGGTCTTCCTTGCATGCACGTACCCAATCCATCTGGTGAGAGAGTGTGATTTCACGGAGCACATGAGGCACTTCCGGATTACGCCCTGAAACGAGGTACGGGTTGACTCCGTAGCATCCGCAGATCAGTGTGTCCTTCGTACCGTAGAATATCACTCCGCCTCCCTGGTCGTTGAGGTCTTTACCTGCCGGGAGACCTGCTGGACGGTTAGGCTTCAGTCCACCGTCATACCAGGTTACCTCTACCTCTGGCATAGCTACTTTCGGCATGTTGTCCCTTGCCGGGAACACGAACTTGATCATCTGGGCATTAGGAGCTGATTCGTTGAGAAGCAGTGTTGAACTTCCCTGGACTTTTGTAGGATAGCCGAGCTTCAGTCCTTTGAACACAGGATGAAGGATATGGCAGGCCATGTCTCCGAGGGCTCCTGTTCCGAAGTCCCACCAGCCGCGGAAGTTCCATGGGGTGTAGATTGCATTGTAAGGACGCATAGGTGCCGGTCCGATGAATGATTCCCAGTTCAAGGTCTTAGGAACCTTGTCCACTTTCTCTGGACGGGCAAGTCCCTGAGGCCAGATAGGCCTGTCTGTGAAGGCTTCGACTTTCCTCACTTCTCCGATTTCTCCGTTCCAGATCCATTCGCAGATCTTCCTTACGCCTTCTCCTGATGCGCCCTGGTTGCCCATCTGTGTAGCCACTTTATATTTTGCCGCCAGTTTGGTGAGAAGACGTGACTCGTATACCGTATGGGTCAGAGGTTTCTCCACATATACATGCTTGCCGGCTGCGATAGCCTGGGCTGCGATTACTGCATGTGTGTGGTCCGCTGTTGCAACAACTACGGCATCAGCCTGGTCGAGCATGTCATCGAACATTCTGCGGTAGTCGTTGTACTTCTTTGCATTTGGGTAGCGTTTGAAAATATGGTCCGCATAGTTCCAGTCAACATCGCACAGACCTATGATGTTCTCGCTTTCAAGGCCTCTGAGGACAGATGCTCCACGGCCTCCGATACCTACACCGAGAATCTTGAGCTTGTCTGTTGACGGAGCAGCGGCCGCTGCGCCGAACTCTTTACCTAGGATAACATTTGGAGCAACCGATACTCCGATTGCTGCTGCCGCACCTTTTTTAAGGAACGACCTTCTGGACATTTCTTTTGCCATTTCTTAAGATGTTTTAGTGGTTATTAAGTGCAAGACTTTTATTTTTCAAGTTCCTTGTTGATATCCTTTTCTATATCGCTGATGCCTTCTTTGAAACTTCTTACCCCTTTGCCGAGCCCTTTCATAAGCTCAGGGATCTTCTTTGCCCCGAATAGAAGGATTACAATCAGTGCAATGAGTATTATTTCACCGGCCCCGATATTCCCCAAGAAAAGTAGACTGTTCATATATTAGCTTATTTTAGTGTTTGTTGTTTGTATCTGCATCATCTGTCCGTTCGGAATGCCGGGTCAGAAGCCCGTATCCGTTGCTCATCTTTCGGCGGCGCTCCCTTATCTGCTCCAGAGTGGCATGGTCCCCTATCGAAGGCAGGTCGTGGCTGCATGCGTCCCCGATGAATTTCCATGCATAGTCCGAGGCTATGGCGGAGTCCCTGAAGGAAGGCAGCGTTTCATCCCGTTTTCCTGTCCTTATGGACTTTGCGAATTTCCGGCACAGGGTGTCTATGTTCTTGCCGCCGAAGGGTTTCGTAATGATTTCTGTCCGTGTAACTCCGCGGAGTTCCACAGTGGCTGTCTTGAAATCGTGGGTCATCCTGGCGATTCCCTTGGTCCCGATCAGGTCTACATAGGAGTTGTGGGTCTGGTCTTTGGACAGTTGCCCGTAAACGAATCCCTGCGTGATGTCATATACTATCCCGTTCATGAACGTCCCATGGCACTGGATCCACCACGGGTCCTTGTAGTCCCACATCCTTATGCCCTGTGCGTGCCATGTCCTGAATTCAGACTGCGCATACCAGCGTGCTATGTCCACGTAATGCATGCCGCAGTCATGGAACGCCGGACCCTCGAATTCGTGCCCTTCCCCGGGTGCGAGCCCCGGAGTCATGTGGCATATGCGCATTATGGCGAGTTCACCGATTTCCCCGGATTTTATAAAATCGTTCAATGTTTTGTGATACCAGGAATTCCTCAGATATAGGTTTACGGTTGTGAGTACGCCGGATCCCTCGGCCAGCGAGACCATCTCCCATTCATCCTCGACAGTTGCTGCGACAGGTTTTTCTGCAATGATGTGCTTCCCTGTCCGGATGGCTTTCCTGATAAGTTCCTTGCGGGAGTTCGCCAAAGTGGAGAGTACGACGGCTTCAATGCTGCTGTCGGCGAAGATTTCGTCACTGTCGGAGATTACCCTGTAACCCGGGTAGGTCTTTGATGCATAGTCCCGGGATGCCTCCGATATGTCGCATATGCAGGCGACGTCCAATTCACCGCTCTGCTCCATGGCGTTAAGGTAGAATTCCCCCATTCGTCCGAAACCTATTACAGCTGTTTTTATCTTTTTCTCCATATCATAAATTTTTCGTGCGCGAAAAATTTCCCTGGGACATTTATTAAATCGTACAAATATACGAAAAATCATTTTAGGACATATATTAAAGGACAGAAAATAATCGCAAATTTTTTTATTAAGTCTGGAGTGCCTTGTTCTCCTGTATTTCCGTAAGCGCCCGTTCTTTCATCCGTAAGTGCATGCCCGCTTTTCGTATTTCATGCATTTCGCGGAAAATTATTAATTTTGCGTGCCTAATATCAAAATTTTATGGACAAGAACAGTTATGCACTGGGCATGAGCATTGCCCACAATATGGTATCGTCAGGTATTAAAGAGGTATCTTTTGATGATTTTACAGCCGGGCTGAAGGCCGTCCTCACCGGGGAGAAGCCTGCTGTCTCATTTGATGAGGCAGCCAAGTTGCTTGACAAGTATTTCGCCGAACTGGAGCAGAAGCAGAAGTCCGAGGCTGCCGCGATGGGTGCGGCAATGAAGAAGGAAGGGGAGGAGTTCCTTGCGGCCAATGCCGGTAAAGAAGGTGTCGTCACTTTGCCGAGCGGACTGCAGTACAAGGTGGTTACTGCAGGCACAGGCCGCAGGCCGGGCCCGAAGGACAGGGTCAGGTGCCATTATTGCGGGACGTTCGTGGACGGAACGAAGTTCGACAGCTCCTATGACAGGGGAGAGCCTGCCGTGTTCGGGGTGAACCAGGTGATTGCCGGATGGACAGAGGCTCTCCAGCTTATGCAGGAAGGCTCAAAATGGGAACTCTACATACCGTACAGTCTCGGATACGGCGAACATGGTGCCCCTGGTTCGATCCCTCCGTACAGCGCACTGGTGTTTACGGTGGAGCTCCTCGAGGTGCTTTAGTCCATGCCGCTCCGGTGCAGGTGGCCCGGTAAGGGTGTCGCAGCCCTTATTCCTGCTGTCTGCCTGCAGCAAAGAACTTCCATAGCGGAGCGGCCATGAGGGCCTGCCTGATCTGGTCGCATTCCAGAAGGTCCTTCACCTGGGCTTCCTCCAAAAGACATACAGAAAGATCTTCGGTAGCATCAAGATGCTGGCCGGAGATTTTTTTTACGTTCATTGCCAGATAGCAGTGGGTGATGTTGTTGGTGGTGCTGGGATTGCCGGATATGGTCATCAGCAGGCTCCAGTCGCCTTCTCCGTATCCGGTCTCCTCCAGCAGTTCCCTCTGGGCTGCCTCGAGAGGTGTTTCCCCGCTTTCTATGACACCTGCCGGTATTTCATAGCATGTCTTGCCCAGTCCGTGCCGGTACTGGCGTTCGAATACGAACTTCCTGTCCTGTGTGACGGCTATTACATTTACCCAGTCAGGGTATTCAAGGACATAGAATTCCGGGTTTATTCTCCCGTCAGGCAGCCTTACCTGGTCGTGCCTTACCGTGAGCCATGGCCGGCGGAACAGGTACTCGCTGCTTACGGTTTCCCATTTCCCTTCCTCTGTGATTGCGTTTTCCATGATTGTTGGCTGTGTTTCTGAATTCAAATTAAATTTGCCGTCAGGCAGCACAAAGATACTCGAGTATCAGGAAATATCCTTGCCGGGTGTGAAAAAAGCGGTCCGGCTGATGTTTCCAGCCGGACCGCCGTATTTCCATGCAATTGTTTTATGAAAGTATGTGCGGACTACGATTCTGTGGCGCTCTCTATCTTTTTCATTATGGAGAAGATTACAATGAACGATATTAGGCACAGGGCGATGAGGATAGCCCATACACCCCACAGCGGAAGTTTGTTCCATAGGAGTCCGGGTATGGAGGTCAGGTAGTTTCCGACAGCTGTGGCTGCGAACCAGCATCCCATCATCGCACCTTTATATTTAGGCGGTGCCACTTTCGATACGAACGAGATACCCATCGGCGAAAGGAGCAGCTCGGCGAAAGTCAGCACGAGATATGTACTCATGAGCCAAGTAGGTGATACGAGATCAGGGCTTACAGTGCCGCCGAGCTCTTTAGGGGACTGGAGCCCGATGGAGCCTACGGCCAGGATCAGGAAGCCGAGAGCCGCGACGAACATTCCCATACCGATCTTTCTCGGCGCGGAAGGTTCTTTGCCCCTCTTTGCAAGGGCGCTGAAAATGGCGATGGACACAGGAGTCAGGGCCACCACGTAGAACGGGTTGAACTGCTGGAAGTCCGATGGCTGGATGGAGACTGTCTCCGGCATTCCGGAGTATATCCAGTAGGCTGCGCCCCAGAGTACGACTGTAGCTATCGCTGAAGAGAACTTCCCGTTGCGTGTCTCTGACTGGAAGATGCCGAACAGGGTGTATACCGAAATCGCTATGAGTGCGAGGCATCCGATGTTGAAACCTATCCTGGTGAAGCCTGAGGCTACATTTTCGGTGTAGTCGCGGGCGAAGATTGTCATCGTGCCGCCGTTCTGGTGGAAGGCCATCCAGAAGAAGATCACCACAGCGAACACGAGCATCAGGGCGATGATGCGGCTCCTGGTCTGTGCAGGGGTGAGCTCTGGCTCGTTGATGTTGGCGGCTTTTGCCTGTTTTGCATTGACATCCGCATGCTTGAACCAGCTGCGGCAGCAGAAGTAGATCAGCACTGAAACTATCAGTGATATGCAGGCCACCCCGAATCCGTAGCTGTATGATGTCGAGAGTTTTTCGATGTATGTGTGGCTGAAGGTCGCAAGGTCCATCCCGGATGCCCCTGACATTGAGTTCATCAGGCTCGTGAGCTTTTCCGTATTCTCAGGGGTGATGCTTCCGTCCATGAACTGGTGGGCGAGGGCCGGTACGTTGGCGTTGTACACCAGGCCGGATTTGCCGAGGAAGAAGTTGGTCACTGCCTTGGCTGCGGTAGGGGCGAACATCGCGCCTATGTTTATCGCCATATAGAAAAGGCTGAAGGCCGAATCCCTCTTGGATGCGTATTCTGGACTGTCATAGAGGTTCCCGACCATCACTTGGAGGTTCCCTTTGAAAAGCCCTGTTCCGGCAGCTATCAGGGCCAGGGCCCCGAACATGGCGACCTTGCCCACAGTGTTTGCCTCTGTCGGGACGGCAAGGCACAGGTACCCGATGAACATGACGGCGAAACCGATGGTGACGCATTTGCCGTACCCTATCTTGTCAGCCAGTATACCCCCGATAAGCGGCATGAAATATACTGCCGCAAGAAAGCCTCCGTATATCTGTGTGGACTCCGCGGCGGTAAAACCGAATTTTGCCTGTATGAACAGGACGAAAATCGCCAGCATGGTGTAGTATCCGAACCTTTCACCGGTGTTGGCGAGAGCTAAGGCAAAAAGCCCTTTAGGTTGACCTTTGAACATAAATTTATTGTTTTTGTGATTTTATCGTCTTTAAAGTCGGTCCATGACTCGGACAAAGGTAATAAAATATGCTTAAAAATCGTAATCGTGGATGAAATTTCCTATATTTGCTAAGTTGTGCCATGACGGCATTGCATTGGTTTAACATATTATTGTGACATCATGAAAAATACGAAAATTATGCTCTGCTTGTGGCTGATGGCCTGCGGACTTGTCCTTTATGCCCAGAAACCGCAGCCTGACCCGGAAGGGATGCTTGTATACAGTCTCCCTGCGACATCCCTTGTCCTGGAGGTCGAGGCTGTGCAGGAGAATTTCTATGCCGGCCCTTATGCCAAGTATGCCGCCAAGTACCTGGGAATAGAGGCCAGGCAGAAGGATTCCCGGTCCTATACTATTTCCAGGGTAGGCATGAAACCGTATGTTGAGGCGGACCAGGGCTGCCGTTATGTGGTGGACGCGGGGGACGGTAGGGTGAGGTCCGTGTTCCTGAAGCTGACATCCATGGGGCTTGTCGCGATGTCGGACGGAAGTTTCGGTGATGAGCAGGTGTGGCGTTTCCCTTCCCCTGCGACAGGGGACTTTTCCGGGATCGGCCTCACTTCCAATCTTACTTCAGAGGACGCCACCCTCTATCGCAATGTAAAAGAGGAGTCCGCCTACAGCCGCGTTGCGGTAAAGCAGGAGATCATAGTGGAGAAATCCGAGGAGAAGCGTGCGGCGGAGACAGCCGCCATGATATTCGACATCAGGGAAAAGAGATATCAGATAGTGACAGGGGACACGGATGCCACATACAGCGGGGAGGCGATGGGGGCTGCAGTTGCCGAGCTTACCCGTCTCGAGAAAGAGTATATGTCCATGTTCACAGGGTATTCGGAGTACCAGACCCAGAAAATGACTTTCGAGGTGCTTCCGCAGAAGGACAGGGAGAACCAGTTGTATGTAGCCTTCCGCATCTCGGATACGGCAGGCCTGCTTCCTCCGGACAACATTTCCGGCAAGCCGGTGGTCCTTGAAGTCATTCCGCAGCCTGTGGCCGCTCCTACGGCAGGGGATGCGAGGACCTCCAGGAAGACGAAAGGAAGCGTATTCGTGACATACAGGATACCGGCAATCTGCACGGTAAAGCTTACTGACGGTATGGATGTGATCTTCCAGGGCAGGGTCCCGGTATACCAGCTCGGGACGGAAAGCACTTTCCCTCTGAATATGAATTAACTTATTAAATCATAACGAACCAATGGAACTGAAAGATTTGAACCCCCAGATTGTCTGGAAGAACTTTTATTCACTGACACAGATTCCCCGCCCGTCAAAGAAAGAGGGCAGGGCCGTGGAATTCCTTTATAATTTCGGGAAGTCCCTCGGACTGGAGACCATAAAGGATGAGGTCGGGAACATAATAATCAGGAAACCGGCCACGCGGGGAATGGAGAAGCGGAAAGGTGTCATCCTCCAGGGGCACATAGATATGGTGCCGCAGAAGAATGCCGACAAGGTCCATGATTTCGAGAAGGACCCGATAGAGGCCTGGGTGGACGGCGAATGGGTCAGGGCCAGGGGCACGACCCTCGGGGCTGACAACGGTCTGGGCGTGGCTGTGGCCATGTCTGTCCTGGAGTCCACGGACCTGAAGCACGGTCCGGTGGAGGTGCTTGTAACGGTCGACGAGGAGACAGGGATGACAGGGGCCCGCGCCCTGAAGCCGGGCATTCTGAAAGGTGACATCCTCATAAACCTTGATTCGGAGACAGAAGGCGAACTGTATGTAGGCTGTGCCGGGGGGCTCGACATTACAGCATCCCTGCCTTACAGTACGGCCGCCATGCCGGCAGGATATAAGCCGTTCCTACTGACAGTCAAAGGGCTGAAAGGCGGGCACTCGGGAATGGATATAATCCTGTACAGGGCCAATGCCAATAAGGTCATGGCCAGGGTACTCCTCCCTATGCTCCGCGATATGGGAGTGAAACTGGTCTCTGTCGACGGCGGCAGCCTGAGGAACGCGATACCGAGAGAGGCGTTTGCCCAGATTGCAGTCCCGGAGGGCAGGACAGAGCAGGTGAAGGAGCATGTGGATGCTGTCCTTGCAGCTGTCAGGGCTGAATATGCCGCCACAGACCCGGATGTGTCTGTCTTCGTTGAAGAGCAGGCTGCCTCCCCGTCAGAGTATATAGATGACAGTGCCGCCCTTGCCGCACTGCGCGCGGTCTACGGCTGTCCGGACGGGGTCTGGAGGATGAGCGATGCTGTTCCCGGGCTCGTAGAGACTTCAAACAATACCGCTATCGTCAAGTCCGAGGGCGGGAAGATATTTGTCAAGACCCTGATGAGGAGTTCCGTGGATTCAGCCAAGGATGCCATGGCGGAGCAGGCCAGGGCAGTGTTCGAGCTTGCGGGATTCAGCGTGGAGTTCTCGGGAGGCTATCCGGGATGGGCCCCGGACAGTTCGTCCCCGATCCTCCATACCATGAAGGAGGTCTACAAGGGCCTCTATGGCAAGGAACCGGCTGTAATGGCGATTCATGCGGGCCTGGAATGCGGTATACTCGGCGGCGCGTATCCTCACTGGGACATGGTGTCATGCGGGCCGACTATACTCAGTCCGCATTCTCCTGACGAGCGTGTGAATATCCATTCTGTGGAAAAATGGTGGAAATTCGTCACCGCCACACTTGAAAATATTCCTGAAAAATAGCTGAAAAGCTTTGACAGTTAGGAATAAAGTCTTACATTTGCGCCCTGAAATCATAGTTAACTAAATTTAAAAGGAAATGAAAAAAGGAATTCATCCCGAAAACTACCGTCTTGTAGCTTTCAAGGATATGTCGAATGACGTGGTGTTCATCACCCGCTCATGCGCGAACACAAAGGAGACCATCACAGTGGATGGAGTGGAGTATCCTGTGGTAAAGGTCGAAATCTCAAACACATCCCATCCGTTCTATACAGGAAAGATGAAACTCGTGGATACCGCAGGTCGCGTGGACAAATTCTATCAGAGATACAAGAAGAAATAGTCAGAAGACTGTTTCACACGGAAAAAGAAGAGAGGCTGCATTCAATGCAGCCTCTCTTCTGTATATGGAATGTCGGGAATCAGTACCCGAATATCTCTTCAAGTGTCACTGTCTTTACCGGGCCGAGTGCCTTCAGGTACCCTGTATCCAGGTCCTTTATGTCGCCGAGGATACTGTATGTATATTTGCGGTCCTTTACCCATTTCTGCTGGACAGCCTTGACATCTTCGAGAGTCATATTCTGCACTGTCTCGAATGTCTTTCTGTCAAGAGACTCCTCAAGGCCCAGATCCCTGTCATTAAGATAGTTCCAGAGTACCTGGTCGCGGACTACACGTTTGGTGCGCATCCTGGTGAGCAGAGCCTCTTTTGCGACATCGAATGCCGCCTGAGACTCCGGCATCTCGTTTATGATATCGTCAAAGGCTTCGATGGCCTGCTTCATCTTGTCATTCTGGGTGGCGATGAATGCCAGATAATAGTAGTCTCCGTCGAGGAAGTACGGTGAAGCGAGGAAAGCCTGTGCGGTGTATGCAAGCCCCCTGGCCTCTCTCATTTCCTGGAACACGATTGTGTTCATTCCTCCTCCGAAGTATTCGTTGTATAGAGTGATACCTGGTTCGTCTTCAGGAGAGAACTTTTCTCCGCGGTCTGAATACTGCAGGAAGTAGAGCTGCTTGGCGTCGTACTGGGCGAGTATTACATTGTTTTCATCTACCTTCAGACTCCTGGTATGTTTCTTCTCAAGAGGCTCGAGCTCTGCTGCAGTCTTGTGGTGGGTATCCAGCGTCGCGGAAAGTTCCTTGTCACTCTGCGGTCCATAGTAAAGCACTTCATGCTCCTTGTCCATAAGACTGCGGATCTTTGACAGGAGGTCATCTGAAGTAATGGAGTTCAGGGCATCGTTGCTCATGACTGTACGGCTGATGAAGTCAGGCCCGTAGACCATGTATCTCTGCAGGGCGCCGAAGCAGCTTCCCTGGCTCAGTTTTGCATTGGCACGGTTCCTCACCATATCTGATTTGAGGTTGGATAGTATGTCTTCATCCGGCTGTGCTCCGGATATGAGGCTTTCAACAATGTCCATCGCTTCTCCCATGTTCTCACTGAGTCCGGAAATCTGCACGGTCGTCTGGTTCGAGCCGGCGTAGATTCCGAACGAGCATGCCAGAGCGTACATCCTGGAACCGATTTCCTCCGCACTCATACTGTCTGTGCCCAGATATGACACATAGTCGGCTGCGAGGTTAAGGGCCGGGTCATCCTCTGCGCCGGTATTGAATACATATATCAGGGTGAACAGGTCGTTCATAGTGTTCTGCTTGTAGAGAACCTCCACTCCCGGACGCGCCTCGAACTTGGACATGTCTTTGCTGTAGTCCACGAATACCGGCTCTATCGGTTTTACAGGGGTCTCCTGTATCTCTGCGAGGAACTCGCTCTGCTTGTCGCGGTTGGTCACGATAGGAGTGATCTTCGGAGCTGCTATCTTCTGGACGGTCTTGTCCTCGCCCTGGAGCTTGTAGATTGCGGCGTAGCTCTCCGCTCCGAGATATTCATTGGCCCAGTCCACTACGTCCTGCTTGGTGATGGCGGACATGCGCTCGAGCATCTGGACCTCGTCGGCCCAGTCGGACCCGTTGATGAAAGACATGACATAGAGCATGGCGCGGTTCTCGTTGTCCTCGTAGTTCTGCATCATGTACATCTTGTAGTTGTTCACGGTAGCTTCTATCAGCTTCTCGTCGAAGTCACCGGAACGGAGCTTGGCCACTTCCGCCAGGAGCAGGTCGCGCACCTGGTCGAGGGTCTGGCCTTCTTTCGGACGGGCGGACACCACGAAAGAGCCGTAGTCCGGCTGGCTGCTGTTGTAGGCGTAAGCGGACAGAACCTTCTGCTGCTGGATGAGGTCAAGGTCGATGAGGCCAGCCTGTCCGTTGTAGAGGATGGAGCTGACGATGTTAGCCACATCATTTGACTTGTCAGTGGCCTCCGGAAGTCTCCATCCGAGGGTGATGTTCTCGGCCTCGAGCCCGTATACCTTCTTTACCACAGGGGCCGTGATAGGCTTCTCCTTCTCGAACTGGAGCTGCGGAAGCTCAGGGTTAGGCTGCATGTCACCGAAGTATTTCTCTATGATTCCTACCATAGTGTCAGGGTCGAAGTCCCCTGAGAGGCAGATGGCCATGTTGTTAGGGACATAGTAGGTCTTGTGGTAGTTCTTCACGTTGGTGATGGAAGGGTTCTTCAGATGCTCCTGCGTACCGAGCACGGTCTGCGTCCCGTAAGGGTGGTGCGGGAACAGGGCTGCGTCCAGTGCCTCGGACACCTTGCGGCTGTCGCTGGTCAGGGACATGTTCTTTTCCTCGTAGATGGTCTCGAGTTCGGTGTGGAATCCTCTGATTACAGGGTTCTTGAAGCGGTCGGCCTCGATCCTTGCCCAGTTTTCCACCTCGTTTGACGGGATGTCCTCGACATAGACTGTCATGTCCTGGGAGGTGAATGCATTGGTCCCCTGTGCCCCGATGACGGACATGAGCTTGTCGTATTCGTTAGGTATGGCTATTTTGGATGCCTCATAGCTTATCGAGTCTATCCTGTGGTAGATTTCAGCCCTTTCACCCTCGTCAGAGGTCTGCCTGTATACTTCGAACAGCTGTTCGATCTCATCGAGCATTGGCTTCTCTGCAGTATAGTCCGACGTGCCGTAATTCGGGGTTCCTTTGAACATCAGGTGCTCGAAGTAGTGTGCCAGGCCTGTCGTCTCCGACGGGTCGTTCTTTCCTCCGACCTTCACTGCGATGTAGGTCTGGATACGCGGTGTCTCCTTGTTGACGCTCATGTACACTTTCAGGCCGTTGTCCAGGGTGTACATTTTCGTTCCGAGGGGATCTCCTTTCACAGTCTCGTACCTGTACTGTGAACATGATGTGGCGGCAATCACTGTGAGGGCAGCCACAAAAAACAGAATCCGTTTCATATATTATTGGAAATAAGTAAGGTCAAGTCCCCCTATGTCAATATTTTCACAAATATAGTCTTTTTCCGGTTATTCACTGTATTCCAAGCCAGAGACCGACATACCTATGTTCAGCCCGCAACGGGATATGCTGCCCAATGCCCTGTCCCTGGTGTAGCTGGACTTGAAATACAGGGGGAACAACAGTTCGTTGCGTATTATCGCCTCCATGTATTTTTTC
>CALVCB010000036.1 GCA_944325965.1 uncultured Bacteroidales bacterium | reverse complement strand
ATCAAACATGTTGGTTTATTCTTTTAAGTTAATAATTCAACGTCAGTTCGACGAATTTATGTTTAACAATATTATATTAAAAATCAATATTTTATCATTTATGACCGGAGTCCGTCACACTGACGTTAATGATTAAACTGACGTTTAATCCTATGGTCTACCCCCAGTCACCTGCGGTGACGGCCCCGGTGGGGCATGCGGCTCCGCTTCGCTCCGCCGGCACCTGCGCTGCTTCGGTTCCCAAGCGGGGAACCTCGCTGACGCTCCGGTGCGGCCCTGAAGGGCCTTCCCATCAATATCCGTTTTATCTGTCGATGTCAGGGACGACATAGTCGAGGGTACCTCCGATGGCGATGAGGTCGGCAATCTTCGCATTCCTCGAAATCGTGTCTATGCAGGACACCAGCGGCAGGCCCGTCGAGCGGAACTTCAGCCTGTATGGGGACTTGTCCCCCCGGCTTTCGAGATATACCCCGAACTCCCCGCGGCTGCCTTCCACGGCTGAATACCAGCTCCCTTCCGGAAGCTTGATGACCGGCTTTGTCTTCATGAGGTATTCCCCCTCGGGGATATTGTCGATAAGTTGCTCCACGATGTTCAGGCTTTCCTCTATCTCCTTGACCCTGACCATATAGCGGTCGAAGCAGTCGCCGTTGTCCAGGACTATCTCCTTGAAGTCCACCTTGTCATATACCCCGTAGGGATGCCTTTTGCGGACATCGCAGGCCCAGCCTGAAGCTCTTCCGGTACCGCCTGTCGCCCCGAAGGAAATCGCATCCTCACGGCTCAGCACGCCGGTCCCTTCCAGCCTCTGCTGCACTATCACGTTCCCGGTGAATATTTCATGGTATTCCTGGAGCTTGGGCCTCATGTATTTTATGAACTCCTTGACTTTCTTAACGAAGTCGGGATGTATGTCCGCCTGGACGCCCCCGATCCTGTTGTAGGCCTGGATGAGCCGTCCTCCGGTTGTCTGTTCCAGTATGTCCAGGACTTTCTCCCTGTCCCTGAATCCTAGGAAGAACACTTCGAGTGCCCCCATGTCCTGGCTCAGGCAGGCGATGAACAGCAGGTGGGAGTCTATCCTCTGCAGCTCGTCCATTATCGTCCTGATGTATCTGATCCTGTCCGACACCTCCAGTCCCATGGCCTTCTCTATGCACATGCACAGGGCATGGCGGTTCTGCATGGCCCCCAGGTAGTCGAGCCTGTCTGTGAACCCGAGTGTCTGGGGATAGGTCATCGACTCGCAGAGCCTTTCGATTCCTCTGTGTATATATCCGCAGTGCACGTCCAGTTTCTTGATGATCTCCCCTTCGAGCGATACCCTGAAACGGAGCACTCCATGGGTTGCCGGATGCTGGGGCCCGATGTTGATCACATACTCCTGGTCCTCGAAAAGCGGATGCCTCTTGAGGATATAGCCTCCGTCCTTGGCCATGACATAGCTCGGGGAGTCGTCGTTGGCCTCCTCGTTCTCCATGTTCAGCGGATTCAGGGACATGTCATAGTCCTTGCGCAGCGGGAATCCTTTCCAGTCATCCCTCAGGTAGAGCCTGCGCAGGTCGGGATGCCCTATGAATTTGATCCCGAAAAAGTCGTAGGCTTCCCTTTCATTGAATCCGGCCCCTTTCCAAAGGTCGTGGACAGATGGCAGGCTGGCGTTCTCCCGGTCGGTGTCCAGTGCGCTGACCGCCACGTTTTCCCCGGTCCCGGTGTTTTCCAGATGATAGATGCATCCGAGGCCTTCCTCGCCTTCGTCTACACCTGTAAGACTGCGGAGGAAATCGAATCCTTCCGCATGTCTGAGCTGTTCCGCCAGATGCCTGAATGAGGCCGCCGGCACCTTGAACAAGCCGTCCCCGGCCTCTGACCACACTGCGGCAGGTTCAATGGCCGTTATCCGATCTTTTATTGCTGTATTGTTTTCCATATTCGTCTGATTGCGGTGCGGCTGTTATGCCAGTCCGGACTCGTCATAGTCCCTGTTGTCTTCTGCCTTGTTGGTGTCTTCCCTCATCAGCTTCTCGTACTCTTTTTCGCTGATGCTTTTGTTCACTCCTCCGAAGAATCTCTGCGCCTTGACTTTTCGCTGCAGCTGCATGAGCCCGTACAGCATGGCTTCCGGCCTTGGCGGGCATCCCGGGATGTAGACATCCACAGGGATGATCTTGTCCACACCGTTCACCACATGGTAGGACTTCTGGAACGGGCCGCCGCTTATGGCGCATCCTCCGGTGGCCACTACATATTTCGGGTCTGCCATCTGGTCGTACAGACGTTTCAGCACAGGGGCCATCTTGTTGGTGATGGTCCCAGCCACCATGATGAAGTCGGCCTGCCTCGGCGAGGCCCTCGCGACTTCAAACCCGAACCGGGCGAAATCATAGCGGGCAGCGCCTATCGCCATGAATTCGATGCCACAGCAGCTTGTGGCGAAAGTCAGCGGCCAGAGGCTGTTGCTCCGGCCCCATTCTATAACATCGTCCAGACAGCCCACAATGACATTCGTGCCGTTCTCGCGAAGTTCCTTGAGCATCTGCTCGATGTATTCGTTGTCGTTGAAATCCTCGTATTTCATCGACTTTATGTCGACATTCCTTTTCATAATAATATAAGGATCAGTATTTCTAATTCAATATCCCGTTGTTGACAGTCCATATAGACCGCGGCCATCTGCGTCAGGCAGGCCGGGGCATGAGGAAACCGTTTCCCTTGTTTTCAGGTTTCTGAAGGCACCGGCCTGCCATTTCCTACTTCCACTCCAGGGCTCCCTTGCGCCATGCGTAGGCCAGGCCGAGCACAAGGATGAAAAGGAAGAACAGCACGCTCACCAGTCCGTAGATGCCCAGGTCCTGGACGACTGCCGCCCATGCGAATAGGAATACGGTCTCCACATCGAACATCAGGAACAGGATGGCGAAAAGATAATATCCTACCTTGAACTGCATCCATGACTTTCCGCGGGTAGGGATACCGCATTCATAGGCTTCGCCTTTCTGCTGGTTGTAAGACCGTGGCGCTATGGCCTTGGCTATGCCGATGGCCGCGGCCACAATCGCGATGGCGATGAGTATTACTACTACCAATAATACGAAATTCATGATCTATAATTTTATACCTTTAATTTCTTTCACGGCGGCCCTGACATGAACAGACAGTCTGCCAATGCGTATCATAGGGTCTCAGGTAGAAATGTCCCTTTGCTGGGACGGCATGGCCCGGATGGGCGGAAGAGGTTGTCCGGCTTAGATGATTATGTGTTCCAGCCCGAAGACATAGTAGTCGCTCAGCCTGGAAATGCAGGAGGGCAGCCCGCCGGTGTGGACGGCTGCCGCATTTATGGCGGAAATGATGTGTTCCTGCAGTGAGGATGCCCTTGCCGTGGAAGAAATCCTGACGCTGGGATGCCCGCTCAGTGTCACGGTCACGGCATTGGCGGTATTCTGCTCCATGAAGTTTTCCGTGGCGCAGCCGGCTGTGTCGAAACAGTCCTGATGGTGTTCTGTGATGGCGGAGGCCAGATACTGGCTTGAGGGGCTGTCCCCGGACAGGTTCATGTGACAGGCCGTCATGCCGGCCATAAGCACTGCGGCAAGGATAAATGCTATGTCACGTAAATTTCTGACCATCTGCCTATTTTCTGAAAAACGCCGCAAATATACACTAAAAATTCAAAATGCAAGTTCCAAATGCGTCCAGAAATTAAGGAAAAAGCAAGGCTGTCAGAACAGCAGCGCTATCCTGTACACGATGAACGCCATGACCCATGCAAGCACGATGGTGTATACCGCCGAGAATATGGCCCATTTCCATCCGCCGCTTTCCTGCTTTATGGCTACGAATGTGGCTATGCATGGAAAATAAAGCAGGACGAACACCATATATGAAAGGGCGGCTGCAGGAGTGATGCTGTGCTGCAGGGCTTTCTGAAGCCTTGTGTCCCCGGCCTCGTCCTCCGGTGTCTCTTCCGTGAGAGGGGCGGCTCCGGTAATCTCTCCGGATGCAGCCTCCAGTTCCTCCGCCTCGGCGCTGTACATCACACCCAGCGTGCTGACTACAAGCTCTTTTGCCCCTATGCCGGAAAGGATGCCCACTCCCATCCTCCAGTCATATCCAAGAGGGGAGAGCACCGGCTCGATGCCTTTGCCTATATAGCCGATGAAGGATTTCTCCTGCTGTTCGGCGACTGTGCTGTACTTGTTGTGGTTCGGGAAGTAGCCGAGGAACCATATGATCATGGAGCATATCAGGATGATGCCCGCCATCTTGTGCAGATACTGCTTCCCTTTCTCCCATGTGTGCCTGAATACGGATTTTGCGGTGGGCACACGGTACGGAGGGAGCTCCATCACGAACGGGAGGTCGTCATCTTTCATGAAGCGGCTCAGTATCTTGGCTGAAAGTATGGCCAGGACGATACCCAGGCCGTAGATTCCCAGCATTACCAGGCTGCCGTAGCTCGGGAAGAAGGCCCCGACGAGCAGTATGTAGATTGGCAGCCTTCCCGCACATGACATCATCGGGATGATGAGCATGGTGATGAGCCTGCTCTTGCGGTTCTCGATGGTGCGCGTGGCCATGACTGCCGGCACGTTGCACCCGAACCCCATGATCATAGGGATGAAGGACTTGCCGTGCAGGCCTATCTTGTGCATGAGCTTGTCCATGATGAATGCCGCGCGGGCCATATAGCCGGAGTCTTCAAGCAGTGAGATGAACAGGTACAGTATCAGGATGTTGGGCAGGAACACCAGTACGCTTCCCACTCCTCCTATGATGCCGTCCACCAACAGGTCCTTGACCATCCCTTCGGGCATGTAGACGGACACGAAATCGCTGAACTTTTCTACAAGCCACTCGATCCATCTCATAGGATAGTCGCCTATGGTGAATGTCCCTTCGAATATGATATAAAGCAGCAGGATGAATATCGGGAACGCCAGCCACTTGTTGGTGACCACAGCGTCTATCTTCTCGCTTAGCGAATGTCTTGCCTTCTTCTCGCTGGCCTGCTGCCATGTCTCTTTCAGGGCGCCCTGGACAAAGGCGTATTTCGCATCCACGATGGCGGACTCAGGGTTGGTCTGCAGCAGCTCCTCTATCCTTTTCGACTCTTCAAACCTGGCTGCGATGATCTCGTCCCTGTTCGGGAGCCCTTCCACGACCTTTTCTATTTCCCTGTCATTTTCCAGGTACTTTATTGCAAGGTAGCGGGTGGAATATTTATACCGGATGCCGCTGTTCTTCTGAAGCAGCAGCTTAATCCTGTCGATGCTCTTCTCCAGTTCCGCCCCGTGGTTCACGTGGATGTGGCGGGCGAGGCGGGGGTCATTGGTCTCGTAGACCTTAATCACGGTGTCGAACAGCTCATTGATGCCTTCTCCGCTGCGGCTTACCGTAGGTACCACGGGCATGCCGAGCAGGTGTCCCAGGGTCTTGATGTCGAGCCTGTCCCCTTTGGAGCGCAGCTCATCGTACATGTTCAGGGCCATCACCACCCTCAGGTTCATGTCGATGATCTGTGTCGTGAGGTAGAGGTTCCTCTCCAGGTTGGATGCGTCCACCACGTTTATCACCACGTCGGGCATTTCCTCCACGAGGTTCCTCCTGACATAGAGTTCTTCCGGGCTGTATGCCGACAGGGAGTACGTGCCGGGCAGGTCCACCAGGATGAATTTGTAGCCTCCGTATTCGAACTTCCCTTCCTTTGCGTCGACCGTGACACCGCTGTAGTTGCCCACATGCTCATGGCTTCCGGAGGCTATGTTGAAAAGTGATGTCTTTCCGCAGTTGGGGTTGCCGACAAGGGCCACACGTATGATATGGCCGCGTTCTTCGGCCAGATGCTCCATTTCCTTTTCGAGGATTGCCGTTTCTTCGCAGTTGTCCGCCTCAAGCGGCGGCTGCAGTGCGGCCGATGCCATCATCTCCTTGGCCTCGGTCTCGCTTATGACCTCGATCTTGTCCGCCTCCTCGCGGCGCAGGCTTATCTTGTATCCGATTATCTCGTATTCGATGGGGTCTTTCAGGGGGGCGTTCAGTATGACTTTCACACTGTTGCCCCTCACGAAGCCCATTTCAATGATTCTTTTCCGGAAGCTTCCGTGTCCGTTGACTTTTACGATGACACCGTGTTCCCCTGTCTTAAGTTCAGAAAGTTTCATCTGCCAAATAATCCTGAGTCACTTTTTCCGGCGCCAAAGATAGCAAGAAATGCGTTCTCCAGTGCGGGATGCCCGGAATATTTGTCCCTCTATCCCAACAAATTGCTATACTCCCTGCAGCTTGTACCCATTCATGGTGACTGTTTCATCTCTTACAGCCTCCATCCCGGTCAGAAGCTTATGGCCGCCCCGAACGATATCACGTGGGTCTTGAATGTCATATTCAGCAGGCTGTCCAGGAAAGTCTCCCCGGGAAAATCGATGCGGACTCCGCTTCTCATGCCACGGTATGTGTACTTGAAGAATACGGACCATCTCCCTATGTCTATCCCGACAGCAGGCGAGGCATACAGCCCTACACTCTCGAAGACGGAGTCGTATGCACCGCCGAACTTCATGTCGACGAAAGGCGATATCCTGTTGCGCAGCGGACTGTATCTCACATCCGCGTAGAACGGTATATTCGCGAATCCCTCGCCGTCATACCTGAGCCCTATCCCGGTTCCGAGCCCCGCGAAAAGCCCCTTGCCGAAAACATATCCGTGTGTTGTCGTCAGCGCGGGCTCGAAGAAGCCCCCTATGCCGCCACCGAGGCTGAGTTCGACATTCCCCCTGTACCCTTTGCCGAAATAAGGGTTGTCCTTCACTTTGGCCGTCATGCCTTGGGCTGACAGCAGGCCGGCAAGTACCAGCAGCACTGAAAGAGATTTTTTCATGGTCTAATTGAAATCTTCAAATTTTTACAGGTCCGGTTTCCGGACACCGCCGGTATAGATGCGGGAGGGGTTCCGGGTGTTGCACCGGAGGGTAGCCACATGGACGCCGTTTTCAGTATCAGGGGATATGTTTTAAGCCAAGATACTGAAGACGACTTTCAGAGGCAGTTTTAATGTAAACGCCTCTGATGTCGATATCCGGCTGCCCCGTCTGGCCAGTCTTGCACACCTGCAGTTGGACGTTTTGTGGAAGTGATTATCTGCTAAGGGATGACACCCTAAAGTTGGTTTATCCCAACAAATTCTCCCTGCAGCTTGTACCCATTCATGGTGACTGTTGCGGTCCTGCGTGCATCCTCCAGGGCAGAAACTGCCGGCGGCCTTTACCAGGAATCGGTGCGGAATGAAGACGCCGGGATTCCTGACCCGTTGTAAAGTGACGGCTGTACATCATCCTTGAAGCAGTATCTTACGGCTTCCGGGGCCTGAACGGCTTCGCAGTACACCTCTACAGTGTCGAACCCTGTAATGCGCGCCTCTGCGGGATAGAACTTCCTGTCGGCGCCGGCGACCTCAAATCCTGTGAGACTGTGTCCGAGCGGCGCAAGTCCCATGAATCCAGCATCGAAGGTCAGGACAGCCCTGCTGCCGTTGATTTCCATGGATTTGTATACAGGAGTGCATGGATTGATGCCAGTTATACCGTAATCGTTTGCCAGGGCCAGGCAGGCAAGCCTCTTGCCGACCTCCTGCTTCTTTGCCGGGTGGATGCATCCGTAGTCCCCGATGTCGAGGGTGACCGCCATGCCGCTGTGCGGGATTGTCTCCAGGCATTTCATCTGTGCTTCCCTGAGGAGGGCGCCTTGTATGTCTTCAGGTCCGGCATAATTGTAGGGCGCAATCTGGACGTAGTAGAACGGCATACTGTCATTGCCCCATTTTTCTCTCATCATCTCCACGTAGGCCGGCAGGAGCCTGCTGTATTGCTCTGCGCGTCCCCTGTTGTTTTCTCCCTGGTACCAGAGGAACCCTTTTACTGTAAAAGGGATAACAGGCGCTACCATGCCGTTGTAAAGAGAGCATGGCATCCAGGTCTGGCAGTCTCCGGAAGGATTGTCCAGGAAGTTCAGGTCGAATTCAGGGAATCCGGACATTGCCTCCCGGTCCATCCATGCCTCAATCGGGGTCCCGCCCCAGTCAGAAATCACGATACCTACCGGAACGTTGAGAATCTTCTGCAGATAGTCTGCAAAGAAATATGCTGTAGCACTGGTGTTCGCGACGTTTTCAGGCGTGTTCTGCACCCATTCGGCAGAACACTCGTCAAGTGGAGTGTATGAAACCCTGTCCTGCACTGTGCACATCCGGACCGGCCTTTCCGGCCTTGCGCCCAGGATGACATCTGCTGACCCTTCTATCGGCTGGTTGTCAAAACCTCTAACCGGCATCTCCATATTCGACTGGCCCGAGCAGAACCAGACCTCTCCGGACAATATGTTCTTTACTGTCACCTTGTCTCCGTCTGATTTGTCCGTTATGGTCAGGGTATGGGGACCTCCCGCCTCTGGCGTCAGGATTGTCGCCGACCATCTGCCGGTCCCGTCGGCTACTGTCGAGATTGTCTCTTTGCGCCATGATGCCCGGACAGTGACTTTGCTGCCGGGTTCTGCTTTCCCCCATAGTGCGGCCCCGGTTTGCTGCTGCAGGACCATGTTGTCCCCTATTACGGCAGGAAGTTTGATTTTGGCGTCCAAAGAAACGGCAGCCAATGCTGCAAGGGCTGCTGCGGTCAGTTTTGTCTTTATCATTTCAGTAGTAATTCTTTGTGGTCAGGATACATACGTAGGCCACACCCTCTGGTGTATGGTCAACGGGAGGCCGAATTTAGGAATATTTGCAGAATTTCGCAACTGCTGTGTATGCAAACCGGCTGGTTAAATGCTTTAGCCTTGCTTCAAAGATATATCAAACAGTCCATACGGACATAAAAAGCGGAATGTCTATAAGAATAGTCCGCTTTAAAGCTGGTTTACATACAGCTGCGCCAGAAGCTTCTGGTAGCGGTTCTGGAGGGTGATGCAGTTGCTCAGGTTGGTGTAGATGTTCGAAGCCTCGACGAAATAGTCTATCACTGAGATCTGGCCTCCTTCGACGGCTTCCTTGAGCAGGGAAAGCGTCTCCCGCATAAGGGGTTCGTCATAGGCGTCGAGGGCTGCCTTCGTCTCCCTGATGTCAGCGATGAAAGAGCTGGCCTCTGCCTGGGCCCGGGCTTTGGCCATTGCCAGGCGGTTGTGTGCGGAGACGGACTGCGCCTTTGCCATGCGGACTTTCCTGCTGTTCGAGAAAAGCGGAATCGAGCCGCCTACAAGAAATCCGTGCTCCGCTTCTCGGATGGCTGTGTTCCTCCTGTAGCCTATCTCGATCTTCGGAATCCAGCCCTGCCTGTCCAGTGACACCTGCTTCTGGGCCGCCTGTGCCGCCGTTTCTGCGGAAATTATGGCTGCATTGCCGGAGATATATTCTTCCATGGCCGCCTGCGGGTCCGCCACATCCTCGGCGAGGGGGTAGAAATCCGCGTCGAATACCAGTTCCACATCCCCGTTCATTGCGCGGAGGGTGTTGTCTGCGGCGCTAAGGGCGGCCCTGTTGTCCGCCACTTCCGTTGCCACGTTCATCAGCTCCATTTTTATCTTGTTGAGCTCAAGTGCGGTAGCGTCGCCTGTCTCGTAGCGTTTCTGGAAAAGTTCCAGCATCTCTTCCGCTATGCCGGACTGCATATCCAGGAGCTCCCCGAGCTGCCTGTACATGATGATGTCCATGCATACTGTCTTGGCTTCCAGCAGGATGCGTCTGCGCTCCACGTCCAGCCCGCTTTCCAGAGACGCGCTCGAGAGCTTGTTCTGGCGGCTGCGCGTGGCATAGAGGGTAGGGAAGTCGAACCCCTGGGATACGACCAGTTCCGAGCCTGACTGCCCTGTGGTATTGCGGCTGTAGAAGGAACTGTACTCTACAGTCGGGTCTTCTGGCATGTTGTCTGTCTTTAGCTGGAGCTGCGCCGCCTCTGTGCTCTGTATCAAGGACTTGAGTTCCGGATTATTCATTGCCACAGACTGGAGCACTTCTTCGATGCTCTGGGTGCGGACTGCTTCGGCGGACTGGTCCCCCAGACTGTCGGTCTGGGCGTAAAGCATTGGCCCGAGGGCCATTGTGATTATTGTAAATATATGTCTTTTCATGTATTTTGCTACGAATTTTTCTTTTCTTCTTTTTTGTGGAGCCACCAGTACATTATAGGGACAATGAACCCGTTGAGGAAGGTCGAGGTGAGCAGTCCCCCGAGTATCACCTTTGCCATCGGGCTCTGGATCTCGTTGCCCGGAAGATCGCCGTGTATGGCCAGCGGAATCAGGGCCAGTGCGGAGCTCAGCGCTGTCATCAGGATAGGGTTGAGCCTGTCGAGGGAACCGTGTATGATGCTGTCGTATAGGCTGTAGCCCTGCTCGCGCAGGAGGTTGTAGTGGCTGATGAGCAGCATGCCGTTCCTGGTGGCTATGCCGAAAAGAGAGATGAACCCTATGATGGCAGGTATGCTCAGCTCCCCGGTGGTGAGAAGCAGGGCGAATACCCCGCCTATCAGCGCCAGAGGCAGGTTGAGCAGTATGACCCCGCTCTGCGCCGCACTCTTGAACTGCATATACAGGAGCAGGAATATCACCACTATGCTCATCATGGAAGCCAGCAGCAGTATGCGGCTTGCCGCCTGTTCGCTCTCGAACTGTCCCCCGTATTCGATATGGTATCCTTCAGGGAGTTCGATGTTCTTGTCCACTATCTCCTGTATGTCGTTGACCACCCCGCGCAGGTCCCTGCCGCTGGTGTTGGCTGAGATCACTATCTTGCGTTTTACGTTTTCCCTGTTGATGGTGTTCGGACCTGTGGACGATTCGATGTCGGCCACATAATAGAGAGGCAGCTTGTTTCCCTGCGCATCGTCGATCATCAGGTTCCGGATGCCTTCAATGGACCCTCTGTCCGCTTCATCTGCGCGGACCACCAGGTTGAACGACTTGCCCTGTTCATACACCTGAGACACGGTCTTCCCGGCCATGTGGACGGTCACGAACTCGTTGAATGCCGGCAGGGAAATCCCGTATTTGGCGAGCATCTCCCTTTTGGGTACAATCTTGATCTCCGGCCTTTCGATCTGCTGCTCCACATTCAGGTCGGCGATACCCTCCACTCCGGATATCAGGTCCTTTATCTGGTTGCCTGTCATGAACATGCGGTTCAGGTCATCCCCGAACAGCTTTATGGCTATGCTTGCCTGTGTGCCGCTGAGCATAGCGTCAATGCGGTGGCTGATCGGCTGCCCTATTTCTATGTTCGCCCCGGAGATTGCGGAAAGCCTGTGCCTCACGTCGTCCAGCAGTTCGGCATGCGTCCTGTCCTTCAGTTCAAACGGAGCTTCGATTTCGGAAACGTTCACCCCGAGCGCGTGCTCGTCCAGCTCTGCCCTTCCTGTCTTTCTCGCCACTGTCTGGATTTCAGGTATTGACAACAATATTTCTTCGGCCTGCCGTCCGATCCTGTCGGATTCCTCCAATGAGATTCCCGGCAGGGAGCTCACGTTTATCGTGAACGACCCTTCGTTGAATGCCGGCAGGAAGCTGTGCCCGAGGGTGAAGAACAGTCCGAGCGCAACGGCGAACAGCGCCAGGGTCGCACCGACCACGCTCTTCTTGTGCCTCATGACCCATTCCAGGGCTTTCCTGTAATATTTCTTGAGCCATACGGCAAGGAACGCCTCCTTAGGGATACCGTCGCCTTTTACGTTGTAGTCAAGCAGATAGCTGCACAGCACCGGTGTGAGTGTCAGCGCCACGACCGTGGATGCGAACAGCGCTGTGATGAACGCCACCCCGAGCGGCACGAGCATCCTGCCTTCCATCCCGGAGAGGAAGAAAAGGGGAACGAAGCTCACTACTATTATAAGGGTGGAATTGAGGATAGGCATCCTGACCTCTTTCGAGGCTTCGAACACGACTTTAAGCACTGGCAGCCGCTGCTGCGGAGGCAGCTGCCTGTTGGCCCTGAGGTGCTTCCACACGTTTTCCACATCCACTATCGCGTCGTCCACGAGGGAGCCGATGGCTATGGCCAGACCTCCGAGGCTCATGGTGTTGATGGTCATCCCGAGCCAGTTGAGGACCAGGATGGAGATAAGCATCGAGAGAGGCAGCGTGATAAGGGATATGATGGTGGTCCTGACATTCGCAAGGAAAAGGAAAAGCACTATCACCACGAATATTGCCCCTTCGTAAAGCGATGATTTCACATTGTTTATGGAGCTTTCGATGAAGCGGGACTGCCTGAACGTGTCCGTGGAGATGTGCACATCGGAAGGCAGGTTCTTCTGCAGGTCCTTCAGGGCCTCTTCTATCTTTGCGGTGAGTTCTATAGTGCCGGTGTCCGGCTGTTTTGTCACGGTGATCAGCACTGCCGGCCTGCCTTTCTCGGATGCGAGGCCGAGTTTAGGCTGCTGTGCGCCTACCTGTACGTCAGCCACGTCCCCGAGCGTCACGGGCGCCCCTCCGGAGACTTTTATCACAGCTCGGGACATCTGCCGGACGTCCTCAGTGGAGACCACTCCGCGGACGATGTACTCGTTGCCGTACTCGTAGATTACCCCGCCGTTGGTGTTCTGGTTCATTTCCGCGGTCACTTCCATGATTTCAGCGAGCGTGACCCCGTAGTATTTCATCTTGGCCGGATGTATGAGCACCTGGTATTCCTTGATGTCTCCCCCGAGCACGGCCACCTGCGCCACCCCTCCGGTGGAGAGCAGTCGCGGCCTTATGGTCCAGTCAGCCAGTGTCCTGAGGTCGAGCATCGATGTCGTGTCGGATGTCAGGCCGATGATAAGCAGCTCGCCGAGGATGGATGACTGGGGGCCGAGTGTCGGGTTGCCGACATTTTCCGGGAGCTCTTCCCCGACCACGGTCAGTTTCTCCGAGACGATCTGCCTTGCGAGGTAAATATCCGTACCCCAGTCAAACTCGACCCATACTACGGAAAATCCCGTGGTGGATGACGAGCGCACCCTCCTCACTCCGGTGGCCCCGTTTACGGCCGTTTCGATCGGGAAGGTCACGAGCTGTTCGACTTCCTCTGCGGCCATTCCTCCGGCCTCTGTCATTATGACGACTGTCGGTGCGTTCAGGTCCGGGAACACATCCACTTCGGTGCGGTTCATCGTCCATATCCCGCCTACCATCAGGAGGATGGCTGCGACCAGGATGAAAAGCCTGTTTTCAAGAGAGAATTTTATGATTCTGTTGAGCATTGTTCAAGTCGTGTTTTGGCCAATATTATATTTTCCTGATCCTGCAGGCCGGGTCAATGGTTGTGGGTGTGGGCCGGGATGGCGTTGCTTGCAGAGGCAAGCTTCACATTGTATGCTCCCTTTATTACTACATTGTCTCCGGTGGCGAGGCCTTTGAGTATTTCAGTCCTCTGCCCGTCGCTTGCCCCTGGGGTTACCTCCTGCTTCCTGTAGCACTGCCCGTCAAGCTTCAGGTAGACGAAATACAGGCCCTGTTCCTCGGTGAGGGCAGATACGGGGACCGTTATCACATTGTCTTTTTCCCCGCACAGCAGCCATATTTCCGCAAATGCGCCCGGTATGAGGTCGGAGGCGTTCTTGATGCTGAAGGATACAGGCATGTAATATTGTCCTTCATTCTGGCTCCTGCCTATGGACAGGAGCCTTCCGCCGAGCTCCGAGGTGCTGTAGGTGCGGCCGGAATATGCTGTGGTGAAATTCGCCCCGGTAATGCTGTGACGCCGGCCGTAGTCTTTCTGTGAGAGGTCGGCTTCGAGGACCAGATGGCTGTTCTGGGAGACTGTGGCGAGGGGCGTACCGGTGGTCACGTAGTCGCCCTGCTTGACAGCCAGGCTTTTGATATATCCTTTGAACGGGGATGTGACCGCTACCCCGTTGCCGCTTTTGCTCGGTTTCAGGGCCTCGTATGCAAGTTTTGCATTTTCATAGTTCTCCTTTATCACGGCGAATTCCTTCTGTGAGACAATCCGGCTCCCCGTGAGCCTGGACGCCCTGTCGTATTCGTCTTTGGCGGCAAGGTATGCTATCCGGGCCTTTTCGATGCGGTTGCCGTCCTGGAGGTTGCTGGAGACGATTGCGAAAATCTCCTGGCCGTCCCCGACAGCGGCCCCTTCCGTATAGTTTTCCGCAAACGAGACTGTGCCGTCTGTCGTTGCAACAATGGTGGCCTCATCTCCTGCTGCCGGGAGGATTTCCCCGCTGGTGCGGATTATCTCGCGGAATTTCCCTGGAGAAACCGTTTCTGTCGCTATTCCTATTGCTTCGGCCTTTTCCGGCGATATGACTATCTCATCCGAGTGTCCTGCATTTTCTTCACCGTGGTCATGTCCTGCATGCAGCGCAGCTTCATGTCCGGCGAGTTCGGCCTCGTGGCTGTGCCCGGCCTCTGTTTCATGGTCATGTGCGGCGTGGTCGTGGCCCGGCCCGCAGGCCCACAGAAGGAATATCACGGATATTCCTGGAATGATGATTCGTTTATTCATATTGTGTCTGTTTATAAGCTAATGTGGCGGATCTCGTTTCCTCCGGTCGCGGCCTCTCTGGTGCTTTTGCCCATCTGCTTGATGGATAATGCATTGCAAAAAAATCCGTCAGGGCCTGTTTCGACGGGAGCAAAGGTATCCAGAAGGTTTCGCAACCGGGTTGCATTTTCGGTCCGCGGTCCGCACCGCTGGAGCGGCCCTTCTTCTCCGGAAGGGCGGGCATGGCGGATATGGGGAATGTGCAATGTGCGGGAGGGCTGTATTCAGATGCAGTGCGGCTTTGCTGCGCAGTCCTTGCAGACACCTTTCAGCATATAGTTGGCGGATTCTACGGAAAAGCCTTCGGGAATTTCTACGGAAGGGATGTGGATTGTCTTGAAACAGAAGGTCCTGTGGCAGACCGTACAGTAGAAATGGATGTGCATGTCGTCCAATGTGCACTCTTCTTCACCCTCGCAGATTTCATATTTTACCGAGCCGCTGCCGTCGTCAATCGCGTGTACGACATGGTGCTTGACGAACAGCTCCAGTGTCCTGAATATGCTGGATTTGTCTACTGTGTCGAGGATGACCTCCAGGTCGGAAAGCGAAACGGCCCTGTGCGCGGATGCGATGGCGTCCACGACCAGCAGCCGTATTGCCGTAGGCTTCACGTTTTTTTTCTCAAGGCGTCTTATTTGTCCAGGGCTGTCTACCATTTTCTGCGGGTTGTGGCTTTGAAGGGGGAGCGGCATGGCGCATCATCTCCGTCCTCTCCGGCTTGAATATGGCAAAGATAATAACTTTCAGGCGGATTCCCTATACTGGTACCGGCGGTTGAATATGTCCCTGAATGATTTCGGCCGTTTCTTCGAGACGGTCAGCAGAGTGCAGGCGCAGGACAGGGCCGAAAACAGTATGAACAGCACACCGGCGGAAACCATCATGTCCCCGAGCCCGACTATAGGCGGCACTATTCCGCCGAAGGCGTAGCCCGCTGTCCCGAGCAGGGCGGAGGCGATACCGGCATTGCCGTGCCCGCTTTCCATCGCCAGGGCGTTCGATGCCGTGAATGACATGCCGACCATGGAAAGCAGCAGGAAGAGAAGCGTCTCATATATCCAGAATCCGCATCCGAGAAGCAGGGCCCCGCACAATACCACGGAAATGAGCAGCATGCCGTCGCTGCCCGTGCGCAGTGCTTTTTCCATGCTGCGGAATCTCGGGGCCAGGGCAGTGGCGATGGCCATCGCTATGGCGTTCACGGCGAACACCAGGGAGAACATCATCGGGGATATCCCGTAATGCTCCTGCATGATGAACGGCGCTGAAGCCACATTCGTGAAAAGTACCGCCATCGTGAACCCGTACTGCATTATACAGAGGACGAACCTGCGGTTCCGCAGTACATCCCTGAACCCACCCAGGAATGCTTCTTTCCCGTTTTTCTTCATCTTCGAGCCGGACAGGGATTCTTTCATCCTTATGCTGCCGGCAAGAAGCACGGCACCGAGGCCCATCAGGCACCAGAAGATGCCCTTCCATCCTCCCAGGCCTGCCATGAGCCCGCCCGCGATAGGGGCTGCGACTGTAGCAATGCCGTTGATGGAGCCTATAATACCCATCATCATTGCAAGTTCCATAGCCGAATACTTGTCGGAGGCTATCGACCTTGACAGGACGACCCCGCCGGACCCGGCAATACCCTGGACCAGCCTCATAGCCACAAACTGGGAAATATTGTTCGCGAAGATGCAACCTGCCGTGGCGAAAAGGAAAAGGGTCATCGCTATGATAAGCGGCATTTTCCTTCCGTACCGGTCGCTCAGCGGTCCGAAGATCAGCTGCCCCACGGCCAGTCCTATCATGCTGGTGGTCAGGCCGAGCTGCACCATGGAGGAGGATGTGCCGAAATATCCGGTCATTTCCGGAAGCGTCGGCAGGTACATGTCCATGACGAACGGCCCGAACGCACTGAGGAGTCCGAGGAACAGGAGCATGAATATTTTTGAATTGGGTCTGCGCAGCTTCATGGAATGTCGTATTGGAGTCTTTCGGTTTCCGGCTGCAAAAATATTCCATATCGGGATTCAATTCCATTTCTTAAAAGGTACAAAAAATTTCATTTTCGGAACAATACGGGCGTCATGTATAAATTTTTTCTCTTTATGGAGCATAAAACTGAACTAATATCTATCTTTGCGCAGAAATTTTAGGGACAAATACAATATGGAGAAGATCATACTTACGGGAGACCGCCCTACCGGCCGGCTCCATCTCGGGCATTATGTCGGCTCGCTGAAAAGAAGGGTGGAACTTCAGAATTCCGGGAAGTTCGACAAGGTGTTCATAATGATAGCCGATGCCCAGGCCCTTACGGACAATGCGGACAATCCTGAAAAGATCCGCCAGAATATCATAGAGGTGGCCCTGGACTACCTCTCCTGCGGCATCGACCCGTCAAGGAGCACGATTTTCATCCAGTCGCAGATAGCTGAGCTCTGCGAGCTCACCTTCTATTATATGAACCTGGTCACTGTCTCCCGTCTGCAGCGCAACCCTACCGTGAAGGCCGAGATCCAGCTCAGGGGATTTGCGGAGAGCAATGAAGCAGGCGACAGCAGGCCCGGCATCCCTGTCGGGTTCTTCACTTACCCGATAAGCCAGGCTTCTGACATTACGGCGTTCCGGGCCACGACAGTCCCTGTAGGGGAGGACCAGGAGCCGATGATAGAGCAGACACGCGAAATCGTCCGCAAGTTCAACTCCGTCTACGGGGAGACGCTCGTAGAGCCGGAGATTCTCCTTCCGGACAACGCCGCCTGCCTCCGCCTTCCGGGAACCGACGGCAAGGCCAAGATGAGCAAGTCGCTGGGCAACTGTATATATCTTTCAGACACTGAAGCGGATGTCAGGAAAAAGGTGATGAGCATGTATACCGATCCCGGGCATGTAAGGGTCGAGGACCCGGGGAAGATCGAGGGTAATACGGTATTCACCTACCTTGACGCGTTCTGCCGTCCGGAGCATTTCCAGGAGTTCCTGCCTGACTATGCGGGACTTGACGAGCTTAAGGCCCATTATCAGAGGGGCGGACTGGGTGACGTCAAGGTCAAGAAGTTCCTCAATTCGATCCTCCAGGAGGAGCTGTCCCCGATCCGCGAAAGGCGCAAGGCTTTCGAGCAGGACATACCGGCGGTGTACCGGATGCTGAAGGAAGGGAGCGATGCTGCGCGGGAGGCGGCTGCAGCGACGCTTGCCGATGTGCGCAAGGCCATGCGTATCAACTATTTCGATGATGCGGAACTGATTGCTGCACAGTCCTGCAGGTTCAAAGGCGAATAGCATCAGCCCTGCCGGGCGGACATAAGGACCTGTGTATGGAGCCTCGAAGCATCTTTTCCGACACCGACCGTATCCGATATGAGGAGACCGATCTGGCTTTCCTGTCGGACAACCCGTACCATTTCCGCTGCGGGATATATATAATGTGCGAGTCGGGGGAGTGCGTGGTGTCGACGGGAGCGGAAACCTTCAGGCTCGTGGAGCAGACCGAGCTGATATTCCTTACAGGGACGCTCCTTCACAGGCTGCGTGCAACTGAAGATTTCAGGGCAAGGATGCTGCTTTTCCCTAAGGAGGTCTTCATAAAGGCATTCCTCCCGATAGACTCCCCGTACCTGAACTATGCCAACGAGCATCCGTGCTACCGCCATACCCCTGATGTCCGCAGCCAGACCACATGGAGGCAGCTGTGCATGTGGATGGATATGGCGGAAATGTTCTTTTCCGGTGGCTACAGGACCCAGTATAAGGACCTCCAGGAGTACAATTTCCTTCAGGGCCTTCTCCTGTGGCTGTTCAACACCGTCCCGGACAAACTTGAGATCAACCCCAGATATACCCGCCAGCAGCTCCTGTGCCAGCAGTTCCTGCAGCTGATCAGGGAGTTCGGGGCGACGGAACATTCCTCCGCGTTCTATGCCGAGAAGCTATGCGTCTCGACCAGGTATCTGCACCGGGCCACTACGCAGTGCCTTGAGGGGCGTTCCCCCAAGCAGCTTATCGAGGAGCAGCTGGTGGCCGAGGTGAAAGTGCTGCTGAGCGACCCGGACCAGACCGTCACATCCATAGCCGAGCAGCTCAATTTCCCGGACCAGTCATATCTGACGCGATTTTTCAAGCGCCATACGGGCCTGTCCCCCAAGCAGTACCGCAGCAGAAAGATTTAAAAGCAGATTCTAAATACCTATAGGAACGTGGATGCGATGAATTTAATTTATTAAATGACATTGAATTACCTCTTTCAGGAGCAGGCCTGTGGCCTGCGACAGGACCCCCGGCGAGGGGGTGGCTGGGGGTGGCGCCCCTTAACAAGGGGCTGTCACGAAGTGACTGGGGATGAACAGACAGACATGAATTGTCATTTCGACCGAACGGGACCTTCTCTGTCATTCCGATCGGACAGGACTTTTTCTGTCATTTCGACCGAACAAAGTGAGTGGAGAAATCTGTAGAAGGAATTAACAGATCCCTCGGCTCCGCTCGGGATGACAAAAAGGATGCTCGGGATGACAAAAGGCCCCCCGGGATGACAGGGATTCCGGTCATAAATGATAAAATATTGATTTTTAGGATAATATTGTTAAACATAAATTCGTCGAACTGACGTTATAGTATGATGTATACGGAAGAATGTAAAAAAGCAGTGGAGACCCTTCGCTCCGGCGGGGTGATACTTTATCCCACGGACACGGTATGGGGGCTGGGGTGCGATGCCACCGACCCGGAAGCTGTCGCACGGATTTTCAGGATAAAGAACCGTTCGGACAGCAAGTCGCTTGTGCTCCTGGCATGTGATATGGACATGATTGCACGCTATGTAAAGGAGATCCCGGAGATGGCTGAACAGCTTGTCGAAGTGAATGACAGGCCTATGACCATCATCTATCCGGGTGCCATAGCCGCCCCGGCCCCTGCAGAGGGGGAGGTGCCTGTCGCCGACCGGTACCGCCTGGCGCACAACGTGGTCGCGGAGGACGGCTCCGTGGGCATCCGTATCCCGAAGATGGATTTCTGCATCGAGATGGTCCGCCGTCTCGGCAGGCCCGTAGTCTCCACATCGGCGAATATATCCGGGGAGCCTACGCCGCGTGACTTTGCCGGAATCTCACAGGCTATCAGGGATGCGGCAGACTATACTGTAGACCCGTCCCTTGAAAAGGGGGCTACCGGGCAGTCTTCCTCCATCATCATGGTAGGGCTTGACTCCACAATAAAGATAATACGTAAATAACCCTGTCCGGCCCCGTTGTCCTTCCCCGGAACCGCCGTATGCCTGATGGTGTCCGTTTTTACATCCAGTGGAAATATACGGCTTCGGCGGCAGTGACAGCGGCGGTTTCGGTCCTCAGGCGGGAAGCTCCGAGGTGCACGGGGATAAAGCCGTACTGTAGGGCCAGGGCCGCTTCCTCCTTTGAAAAGTCCCCTTCAGGGCCTATGAGTATGATGTATTCATTGCCGCTGTATCTTTCTATTGCATCCTTTATGGATGTCCTCGGGTGCGCATCGTCCTCGAAACAGTATGCAATCATGCGAAGGGGGGCCGGGCTGCCGCTCTCTTCCCCTGTACAGTCCTTCTGCTGGACCGCCCCGTACTCAATTATGAAATCTTTTACGGACACAGGCTCATTTATTTTCGGCACGGCCCCCTTTAGCGACTGCTTGGCGGCTGAGACGAGGATTTTCCCTGTCCTTGCGGTCTTGAAGACCTTCCTCTCGGAATGTATGCCTATCACAGGGGTGATCATGTCTGCCCCTATTTCGCATGCCTTTTCCGCGAACCATTCGAACCTGTCTGAATTCTTTGTCGGGGCGACGGCCATGTGCAGCCGGTAAGGATGGGCGCCCCATCCTTCATGGCGTGAGATGATCTCCGCCTCCACTGCCTTCGGGGAATCCGATATTATCCTGCATTCGTACATGCATCCTTCCCCGTCGATAACGCTGATGACGTCCCCGTTGCGGTGCCTCAGCACCCTTATGCAGTGGGCTGATTCGTCCTCGCCCAGACGGCATGCCTGCGCCCCTATATTGCCAGAGTAGAAAATTTCCATAGTCCAGAAACTGTTTTAACCTTTCAGACGGCACCCCGCTCTATCGTGTTTCCGCCGGTGGGGTTGACCGGCCCTGCAAACATAATCAAAAACTTCCGAACCACCTACCGGAAACATTCCGCAGCCGTGTCCCGGAGGGACTTTTGGACACCCCTCCGGCCTGCACGCCCACCGCCGCCGGGAACTGTCTGCCGGAACAATTTCGGGAAAATAAAAACTGTACCGTATTGTATTGTCAATTAAAACACTACCTTTGCGCCCGAAAAACAATGATATAGATGAAGACATTTGAAGAACTCGGCGTGTCGGAGGAGATTCGCCGTGCGATTGAAGAGATGGGGTACGCATACCCCATGCCGGTGCAGGAGGAGGTGATCCCTTATCTGCTGGAAAACGGACATGATATTGTGGCTTTGGCCCAGACAGGTACAGGGAAAACGGCTGCATTCGGCCTTCCGCTGGTACAGAAGACTGTGGTGGAGGATAATTATCCGCAGTCACTCGTGCTGTGCCCGACCAGGGAGCTCTGCCTGCAGATTGCAGGGGACCTTAATGACTATTCCAAGTATGTGGACGGGCTGAAGGTGCTCCCGGTGTACGGGGGGTCTTCCATAGAGAGCCAGATACGTTCCCTGAAGAAGGGGGTGCATATCATCGTGGCGACCCCGGGGCGTCTGCTGGACCTTATGAAGCGCAAGACCGTGTCGCTCTCCACTGTCACGAACGTGGTGATGGACGAGGCTGACGAGATGCTGAACATGGGGTTCTCCGAGGACATAAATGCTATCCTGGCGGACGTGCCGCAGGAGAGGAACACGCTTCTGTTCTCCGCCACTATGAGCGACGAGATAGCGAAGATAGCGAAAAACTATCTCCATGACGCAAAGGAGATTACCATCGGCCGGCGCAACGAGGGGACGGCCAATGTCAAGCATATAGTCTATATGGTCCACGCCAAGGACAAATACGAGACTCTCAAGAGGATAGTGGACTACAATCCGAAAATATACGGCATCATCTTCTGCCGCACCAAGATAGAGACGCAGGAGATAGCCGACAAGCTGATGCAGGAGGGATACAATGCCGACTCTCTCCACGGGGACCTCTCCCAGGCGCAGAGGGACCTGGTGATGCAGAAGTTCCGCATCAGGAACCTCCAGCTTCTGGTGGCGACGGACGTGGCTGCGCGCGGGCTGGATGTGGATGACCTTACGCACATCATCAACTATGGCCTTCCTGACGATACCGAGAGCTACACGCACAGGAGCGGACGTACCGGCCGTGCGGGAAAGACCGGGACATCCATCGCCATCATCAACCTCAAGGAGAAAAACAAGGTCAAGGCCATTGAGAAGGCCATAGGCAAGCAGTTCGAGAAGGGGGAGATACCTACGGCATGGCAGATATGCAAGAAGCAGCTGTTCAAAGTGATAGACGACCTGGAGAAAGTAAAGGTAAATGAGGAGGAGATCAACGAGTTCATGCCTGAGATCTACCGCAAGCTGGACTGGCTCGACAAGGAGGACCTCATAAAGAGGGTCGTGTCCCACGAGTTCAACCGCTTCTTCGAGTACTACCGCGACAGGGACGAGATAGAGACCGTGTCCGATTCGAAGAAAGGCCGCGACCGTGAAGAGAAGAAAGGTCCGCGCAAGGCCGAGGCAGGCTACACCAGGATGCACATCAACCTGGGCAAGATCGACCATTTCAACCTCCGCGGCCTGATGGCCATGCTCAATGACAACACCCGCAGGCGCGTGGATGTCGGGCGTGTGGACCTGATGAAGAAGTTCTCTTTCTTCGAGGTCGAGGAAAAGGAGACCGAGAATGTGCTCAAGGCTTTCCGCGGCCTGACATGGAACGGCCGCAAAGTCGTGGTGGAAGTTGCCCAGGAGGAGCCCCAGGACGGGTTTGCCGATGACGTGGACTATGGCTCCAGGAAAAAGCGCCGCGACCGTTCCGGAAGACCTGGCCGCTCCTCCCGCCGCAGACGCTGATATTGACAAGGCCCTTCAGGGCCGCACCGGAGCGTCAGCGAGGCCTCCGGGAGGAAGCCGAAGCAGCGCAGGTGCCGGCGGAGCGAAGCGGAGCCGCATGCCCCGCCGGGGCTGTCACGGAGTGACTGGGGGTGGACAGACGAAGGTCGCAAGACCTTCAGGGCCGCACCGGAGCGTCAGCGAGGCCTCCGGGAGGAAGCCGAAGCAGCGCAGGTGCCGGCGGAGCGAAGCGGAGCCGCATGCCCCACCGGGGCTGTCACGGAGTGACTGGGGGTG
>CALVCB010000035.1 GCA_944325965.1 uncultured Bacteroidales bacterium | reverse complement strand
GGCATAGTCATGCATATCCTGGGGTCCATATATTATAAAGGGAAGAACATCGCCCGCCCGGATTCGGGGATGAGCGAAAAGATCAGTGAGGCAAAGGTCCTGATGAAGGACATGGACTGTTCTCTGACCATAGAACAGATTGCCGGCAGTGTAGGCATGGGATATTCAAAATTCAGGAAATTGTTCAAGGACTACACGGGGACCCCGCCGGCGCAGTACAGGCTCCAGCAGAAGCTCGCCAAAGCCAAAGAACTGCTCACGACCTCCCAGATGAACATTTCGGAAATAGCTTACTGCCTGAAATTCGACAGTCCGGGCCAGTTCTCCATATTCTTCCGCCAGAAAGAGGGGACATCCCCCAGAAAATTCCGGGAGAAATACACCGGTCACTGACCCCTCATCAGGCATGGTCAGATTTCAAGCGATATGCCGGCATTGAACCTTGCAGGTTTCCCTGTCTGGAAAAATGCATTGCCCACAGACTTGAAATAGAAGACATTGAAATCGCTCCCCGTAAGGTTGTCCCCTCTGAAGAAAAGGTCGAACCATTTGAATGACAGCTGGATGTCGGCTCCGATCTGAAGATAGAACGGCTGGGACAGGGTATTGGCTTCGTCCCACCAGATGCGCCCGATGCCGGAAAGGTCGGCTGAAAGTGTCAGGCTGCGTACAATGTCAGAAGGGAAGGTGAAAGCATATCCCGCCCTGATGTTCATTGTATTGGACGGGGAATACGGGATATGGTTCCCGCTGTAGTCGGACTGCCCGTCATTGTATCTGATGAACCTTGCGTCCGTATAGCCATAGGATGCGGAAGCCGAGAACGACCTGAGCTTATACGAGACCTGGGCCTCGGCCCCGAAACTTCTTGAACGTCCGGCATTGGCCATCATCCTTCCTGTAGAGCTTCCGTCCGGGAAGACAGTTATCTGCTGGTTGCGGCAGTCGATATAGAATACCGACACGGACCCGGCCAATGTATGACGCTCCCCCGGCAGGGTCAGGTTGAAGTTCCCCCCGAGCTCATAGTTGTAGCTGTGCTCCGGAAGATAGGACGTATCGTCAGCATCAGCGGAACCGCTGTCCTGACCCTGCATCCCTGAGTAGGAATCCCTTTCCGGGCCTCCGGCGGAGGACATTCCGGGCC
The DNA here is from genome assembly GCA_944325965.1 of uncultured Bacteroidales bacterium. Lineage (GTDB taxonomy): Bacteria > Bacteroidota > Bacteroidia > Bacteroidales > UBA932 > Cryptobacteroides. The sequence continues at coordinate 22,398 of CALVCB010000035.1, read as the reverse complement.
GGCCCCCTCCACCGGAGGACATGCTGCCCATTGCATCAGACATCAGGTCGCCGATCATCATGTTCTGCAGGATGTCGGAGAAGATCTGTGTATTGAAGCCCCCGGCCTTGTAGCCTTTTGAGAACGTGGCGAACAGCCGGAGCCCGCCATTGCCCCCGAAGTCACCGAAATCGTACAGGGCTGAAAGTTTCGGAATGAACTCCAGATAGCTGTTGGTGGTCCATCCGTCGAACACGGTGTTCACCTCGCGGTAGTCCGGAATCACCGGCACGAACCTGTAATGTACCGTGGCCCTGCTGTCGTACAGCATGGAATTTCCCTCATAATCAAGCCTCAGGCCGGCGGTGAAAGTCCATTTCCCGGCTGTAAAATACGACTCGTGGTATATCGCCGCCCCGTAGGTCTGGAGCTTGAAATCGCTCTCTATCGGGAACTCCGATTCCTGGAAAGAAAGCATCTGCCTGACGAACGAGGGGATGGCATCGTTCCCGAGGATGAGATTGTCTATACCGTCCTGCTTCATGGTCACCGGGGCCGACATGGAATTGTGCCTGTAAAAACCGTACACCCCGGTCTGCCAGTTCCACCAGGAAGTCCGCCAGGAGGCCAGCGGCTTCAGGATAATCTCCTGGGTCACCGCATGTTCCGTCTGGGATTGGGTAAGGGTGAACATCGACGCCGGAGTGAAGTCCTGGTCAAGGTCCATCCTGTCCCGGAGGAACTGCCAGCTGGTCACGGAGCTCAATGTGAAGCTGCCGGATACGTATTTCATCTTCACCGCCTCGGAAATGTTGAGCCTGCGGTAGGCGCTCCGGTCATTGTAGGCCACTGGGGCCAGTGTCCCGGACGTCCCGTCATACAGCCTGTAGGCATATCCTCCCTGGTCAAGGGCGGATGCCCAGAGGACGTTTTCAATACTGAACCCTGATGCAAAGTCCCTTCCGGCCCTGAATCTCAAAGAAAGGGCGTCATAGGGGTCGCATTTCTCCCCGGTATATTCATTGGTGTAGAACCCGTCCGAACGCCTGTAGTTCAAGGCGGCACCGAGACCGGCACCCCGTTCCGTCATGTGGTAATAAGAAGCCCGCGCGGACACAGTGTTTGCAGAACCGTATTCGACACCGGCACGTATCCCCTGGTATGCCATAGGGGAAAGTGTCGTGAGGGAAAGCACCCCGCACATGGAGTTCCTGCCGTATATAGTCCCCTGGGGCCCGCGCATGAAATCCGCCCTGCGCACATCAAAAAGCTCAAGGTCATAGCTGTTCTTGTTCATCACGGGGACATCATCTATGTAAAGGCCGATCACCGGATTGTCTATCCTGGAGCCGAAACCTCGCAGGTATATGGTCGAAGTCATCGCCGACCCGTAATCAGGAATCAGAAGATTCGGGATGATTGAAGACAGGTCTTTAGGATTTTTCAATCCTCTGTCCTCCATATCCTTAAGAAAGACCACCGACACCGGGGAGGCAAGCCTTTCAAGGGACTGCATCTGTTTGAAAGGGGTCACCAGTACGGACTCGGACAATGTATCCAGGACTACAGTCTCCTGTGTTCCGATATATTCTTTCTCTGTTTTTTCGGCCTGCACAGGCCCGTCTGCCGGCATGGCAAACACAGCCAGCAACATAGTTAATAGCATATCTTTCCGGATTCCGCCGCCCAGCATATAGAGGGACAGCTGTTAAAAGGCTGCAAAATTACCTTTTCCGGATACAATATTTTAGGAGAATGGGGTTAGCTTTTAGGATTTTTTATACATGGACTTTCGGTCCCCTGTTTTCCCCCGCTCTGAATTCAGACGGACTCATCCCGGTCATCTTCCTGAAGAAACGGGAGAAATACGACTGGTCGTCGAACCCGGCCCTCGAGGCTATGTCTATGACAGGCATGTCGCTCTGGCGGAGGAGCAGCTTTGAAAGGGCGAGACGTGAAATCCCTATCCACTCCCCGGCGCTCCGCCCTGTCTCCCCTTTCACCACACGGTTCAGATGGTTCGGGGACACCCCCAGCTCCCCGGCATATTCGGAAACCCTCATGATGTCTGCCGAACGGTCGAACACCATGTCAAGAAACCTTGTGCATACGGTATTGCGCGGATGCCCGGGACCGGCCTCGACCAGGGAATCCATCTGGGACAGCAGGAGATCGAGAGTGCAGGACAGCAGCCTCCCGGACGGGCGGCCCGCGGACTGCTCGCGGACGAGCTTTTCCGCAAGAGAAACGACAAGCCCCCTTTCATCCTCCGGAATATCTATCAGGACAGGGCCGGTCCGGCCGAGGAGGCCCAGATGAGGGGCCTCGAGGATACATGAGGAAAAGGCCCCCATGTATCCGAGGCTGCCATTGTAGTATTTTATCGAAAACGCAAGCCCCGAGGGGATATACAGGAACTGGCCCTCCCCGACAAGGAAAGGCTCCGCACCCACATCGGTAAGAACCTCCCCTGCGCGCAGGTACAGGAAGCAGTCCGACTGCGCCACGGTGGAGGGTATCTGCGGGTTGAGCCTGTAACCGGCCGTATCCAGCCGCCTTATGACAAAAGGCTGCCCGAGCGAGGTATGCGGATTATGCGGCATGGGGGTCCGGCTACCTGAATATCCCGTTCAGCAGCTTTGCGAGCCTGTAGCCGGCCTTCTGTATCTGCGAATCCGCAAGCGGCCATGCCGCGAGGCGGAACTCGGAGCCGAGCTCGGCTCCAGGGGACGCCCATTCATAGATTACACGGCAGTCAGCGGCGTTCTGGCGCTCCCAGTCGACAGGGGTCCCGGCGGTAATCTTAGCCACCTGCTTCCTGTCCAGGTTGCCGAGCTGGTGGTTGTACTCCATGTAACTCCACTTGTGGATACTTCCTATGAAACCGTCGTCCCACACTGAATGATAGCTTACATTGCTTCCCCCGAACTTGACGGAAAAGCCCTTGACCCCGGGGTACTTAACATGCCCCGGACAGTGCATGTCCCCTGTCAGGTGGACAATCATCTTTATCCCCGCCACCACGGTAGAATCATCCAGCTCCTTGTAGTTCCGGAGCTTGTCTACAAGGCGGGTCAGCTCCAGAAGGGCATCCCCCTTGTATTCGCCTTCCTTGAAGTTCCTGCCCATATAAGGCTCCCCAGCCTCATCCACATAGGCGACATGCCACGAAGTGGTGAAACCGTACTGAGGCGTAGTCCTCACGTCATCCATCCATGACGAATAATAAACTATGGACCTGCCGTCCAGATAGTCCGATATGATCTTCTTCGCCTTAGGAGTAAGGTTGCATTCAGCGATATAGGCTATGGCGTCATGCCCGAGGCGGCCCCACGCCGAAAGGTCAAGTGCCATGCACACGGCAATGGCGATAACAATGAACTTTTTCATATGAATTCCTGTTTAAACTGTTTTTCCGGAAACTACAATGATTCCATATTCATCCTGTTGACAATGTTCTTCCCTTCAGGGGTGTAGGCGTACGCCATACGTTCCTGATAAGCCTGCTCCACATTCCCCCGCACAATTTTCATGGTGCTGTTCACCATGTGGTTCTGTTCGGTGAACGGCTCTGGAAGTACGCAGACCGCGGCAGGAAGCCACCTCTCCGGGAAGGCCCCGTAATTCTTCCCGCCCTTGCGGTATGAATCCACCTCATTCTGGATTTTTCCGAGCATCAGCTTCTTTGCTTCCTCAGAATCAGGAGCCAGCTCCGGAGCGGTCTCCTTCACATAAGCCTTCAGGGCGTCCTTGTTAGGTACCAGAAGCGCTATGGTATAAGGGTCCTGGCTGTTGTGCAGCACCACCTGGTCTATATATTTCGAATTTTCCACCAGAGACTCCTCAATGCCCTCCGGGCTGTATTTTTCCCCGTCGGCGCTGATGAGCAGCGACTTGAAGCGCCCCACGACATAGAGGAAATCCTTGTCGCGCATATATCCCATGTCACCTGTATGGAGCCATCCGTCGACAACGGTCTCTGCAGTGGCTTTCGGATTCTTCCAGTAACCTGCCATCACGTTCTCGCCCCTGATCACGATCTCGCCCTTCTCCCCGTACGGCAGCTCCTTACCGTCGGCATCGCAGATTTTTATGTCCATCGGCTTCACGACGCAGCCGGAGGATCCGAGGATGTGCCTCGCCGGCGCATTGGCGGAAATGATAGGGGTGGCCTCGGAAAGGCCGTAGCCCTGGTACATCGGGATGCCGATGGCGTAATAGTACCTCTGCAGGTCTATGTCCAGCAGGGCCCCGCCGCCGACAAAGAATCTCATCTGCCCGCCGAGGGCCTGGCGTACACTCTTGAATATCAGTCTGTCGAACAATGCAAGTACAGGCTTTTTCCAGAGCTGGGAGAATCCGCCTTTGTTGTACCCCTCCCTGTTGTACTCTATCGCCATCTTAAGAGCCGTATGGTAGAGTTTCTCCACCTTCGGCCCCTTGGCCCTGACCCCGGCCTCGATGTTCTTCTTGAAGTTCTTTGCGAGGGCAGGCACGCTCAGCATCACGGTAGGCTTGAGCTCCTGTATGCTCATAGGGATGTTCCTCAGTGCCTCCATCGGGGTCCTGCCGGCAGGGACAGTCCCTATGGACGCCCCGTATGACATCATTGTATAGAAACCCGCGACATGGGCGAAACAGTGGTCCAGCGGCAGTATGATGAGCATCCTGTCCTGCGGGGTGACTCCGATGACAGACTGGGCCTGCTCGACATTGGCCGTATAGTTCCTGTGTGTCAGAAGGATGCCTTTAGGGTCAGCTGTCGTGCCGGAAGTATAGCTGATGGTCGCATAGTCATCAGGGCCGACAGACCCGTACCTCTGGCGGAACATCTCGCCATGCTCCCGGAGGAACGTGTCCCCCATATCCATTATCTCCGATACAGGGATCTCCTTCTCCCCGTATTCCGGAAGGTCATCAAGGACAATCACCTTTTCCACAAGCGGCAGTTCCGGAAGGATCTTCCTTATCTTCGGAAGCTGCTGGGCAGATACCATAACATATTTGGAGTCGGAATGCTTTATCCTGAAAACCAGATCATTGCTCTCCTCGAGTTTTACGGACAGCGGGACATTCACAGCCCCGGCATAGAGGATCCCGAGCTCGCCGGTGATCCAGAGGTTCCTCCCCTCCGAAAGCAGGGAGACCTTCTCCCCCTTCTGGAGCCCGAGGGCCATCAGCCCGGCCCCTATCCTGCAGCCCTCCTCCCTGGTGGCGGCAAATGTGGTCTGCGTCCATTCCTTCCCCCTTTTCTCCCACAGGAACACATTGGAGGAATACTTCTCCACGTACTTATCCACGAACTGGATAATTGTCAGTCTTTGTGTCGGCATGATTCAGTATAATTATGCGGTTAAAAAATATCCAGTACGCTATGCCCGGCCAGGCGAAAAAAGCCCGTAGAGCTCGGCGTCTATCTTGTCCGTGATCTGCTCGAAGTCCTCAGGACGGTTCTCAAACTTTACGGTATCCACGTCCACTATCAGGAGGCGGTGCCTGTATGAGGCTATCCAGTTCTCGTAACGTTCGTTGAGCCCTGTAATATAGTCTATCCTGATGCTTTTTTCGTATTCCCTCCCCCTTTTCTGGATCTGTGAGATAAGGTTCGGCACGGACGACCGGAGGTATATGAGGAGGTCAGGCGGGTTGACCAGGGACATCATAAGGTCGAAAAGGTCGGAATAGTTTTCGAAATCGCGGGTGCTCATGAGCCCCATGGCATGCAGGTTCGGGGCAAAGATACGGGCATCCTCGTAAATGGTCCTGTCCTGTATGATCACCTCGCCGCTCTTGGCTATATCCACCACATCCTTGAACCTCTTGTTGAGGAAATAAATCTGGAGATTGAATGACCACCTTTCCATATCTTCATAAAAATCGGCGAGATACGGGTTATAGTCCACAGACTCGAACCTCGGGGTCCATTTATAATGGGCAGCCAGCATCTTTGTAAGGGTAGTCTTGCCGCTGCCTATGTTTCCGGCTATTGCTATGTGCATATGTTTGTTATGTATATTTGGATTCATCTTCTTGTACGTCCGGCGTCCCGGCAGCCTCATGTCAACTTGCACCGCTCCCGGCTTCCGCATACAATTGTTCAATTCAGCAAATTTAAATTATATTTTGATTTTTATTGCCATAAACGGATTTTTTAATGGCGTCGGCACATGGTCCGGCACATGACGGAAAGCCTCCGGAGGACACAGAAGGCCGTACAATCGCACCGGGACGGGTACGCATGGCATGCCCTTTCCCTACAGGTGGAATTTTTTGGAAAAGAGTGGAAGAAAATGGAAAATTATTCCTATTTTTGCGGCGGGTAGCGAATCTTTCCAGAATGGTAAAATTCATAGGAGAATACAACGGCAAAGTGGACGACAAGGGCAGGATAATCTTCCCTTCGGCGTTCAAATCGCTCATGCCTCCGGACGGGGATATGAGATTCGTTGTCAAGAAGGACATTTACGAGGAGTGCATAGAAATGTACACTTACCAGGAATGGGAGAGGCAGTCGGAGGAGGTGAAGGCCAGGCTAAACTTCTTCAACCGCAAGCACGCTGCCTTCTGGAGAGAATACATGCGCAACCGTGCAGTCGTCGAGCCTGACGCCAAGCTGGGTCGTCTGTCTATCCCGAAGAAGCTCCTCGAATCCATAGGGGTGAGCAAGGAAGTGGTGTTCTGCGGGAGCGACCACAAGATCGAGGTCTGGGCAAAAGAAAAATATGAAGCTTCATCCATCTCCGGAGAAGAATTCCTCGCCCTCACCAGCGACATATTGCCTGACATAAAATAGGAGGGCCGTGCATGTCAGGATACCATATACCAGTATTGCTAGATGAGAGCGTCAGCGCCCTCATCGGAAATGTCTCCGGGGTCTATGCCGACGCCACTTTCGGCGGGGGCGGGCACACATCCGAAATACTTTCCAGGCTGTCACCCGAAGGGAAGGTGCTGGCATTCGACCGTGATGCGGACGCCCTGGGCAACAGACCGGACGACCCGCGTCTGAAGCTCATACACAACAACTTCCGGTTCATATACAACTTCATTCTCTATGAAGGATATCCGGACGGCATCGACGGCATACTGGCCGATCTGGGCGTATCGTCCCACCAGTTTGACACTGCCGAAAGGGGGTTCTCGTTCAGGTATGACGCCCCGCTGGACATGAGGATGAACAAGGAGGCGAAGACCACGGCTGCCGATGTCGTCAACACAAGGAGCGAGGATGAGCTTGAGAGGATTCTCAGGCTGTACGGAGAGGTGGACGGAAGCAGGAGGATGGCAAGGATGATATGTGCGGCCAGAGAGCATGCCCCGATAGACACGACATCAAGGCTGGACAAGGCGATAGAGGAAATGCTTCCGAAGGTAGCGGCACACAAGTACCTTGCAAAGGTATACCAGGCGCTCAGGATCGAGGTCAACCAGGAGATGCGCTCCCTGGAGAAATTCCTTGAAGGCTCCGTCCGTTCACTCAAGAGCGGAGGAAGGCTGGTGGTCATCACATACCACTCGCTCGAGGACCGCATGGTCAAGAACTTCATGAAGTACGGCAATGTGGAAGGCAAGGCCGATAAAGACCTGTACGGCAACATTTCAGCCCCGTTCAGGCCGGTAAACCGCAAGCCGGTGCTCCCGCAGGAGAGCGAAATTGCATCCAACACACGCGCGCGCAGCGCCAAACTCCGCATAGCAGAAAGAATATGAAACCGGACTGGGGGAAAATATGGGAGTTCGCAAGGAACAGTTTCAAGGCCACCCTCAGGGGGGAATTCCTGCTGAGGCTCAGGTTTGACCGGTGGTTCATACATATAATATACTTTTTCGTCCTGTGTGCCCTCAACATATGGATGACCCTCAAGATAGAGCAGACCATGCTTTATGAAGAAAAGAACAAGACCAGGCTGGAGGAGCTGAAGATATACCATGCGCAGAAGACCTGTGAACTGGTGAGCCTCGACAGGCTGAGTACCGTGGAGGACCTTCTGGAAAAGAACGGGTCGGCCCTGACGGTCCCGGAAAAACCGGCATACAGGATAAGGTAGGACATACTGAAGGAATGAAATGCGGCACAGGATCATGGCAGCGGATAAAGAAAAAGAAGAAAAGCGCAGGCGTGACAGGACAGGAGTAATTCTTTCTGTACTGCACTTCGGCGCGCTGTGCCTTGCCGTCGTCCTGGTCCTGAGGATAGCCTATATACAATGGATATACAGGCCGGATCCGGAACTCGAGAAATACCTCACCTCGCCTGTCAGGAAAGAGATCACCGACCCTGTCAGGGGATCCATTATGGCCAGGGACGGAAGGCTGCTGGCTTCTTCCACCCCGATGTACCAGATCTATATGGACTGCACGGTCCAAAAAAAGAAATTCGCCGCGGAAGGAAGGAAGGGCGAAATTAATGAACAGAAATGGCTGGACAAGGCCAGGGAACTTTCTTCCGGTCTCGCATCAATATATAAGGACAGGTCCGCCGAAGAATACTACAGGCTGATCAGCCGGGGTCGTCGCGACGGGAGGATGTATGTGAAGATCGGACACCAGATCGACCACGGGATGCTCCAGAAAGTCAAAGACCTGCCCCTGTTCAGGGAAGGAGGGTTCAAGGGAGGCATAATCATCGAGAAGATCGACACCCGCCAGTACCCTTACGGTTCCCTGGCAAGGCGTGTCATCGGCTATGTCAAGGACAACAGTGTCACCTCCGGAAACAACCTGATAGGGCTGGAAGGCAAATACAACTACCTCCTCCACGGGAGCGAGGGAATACAGTGGCTCAGGCGCACCGACAACCACGGCTGGATAGCCGACTATGACAGCACCATAGTAAAGGTGACAGACGGACAGGACATAAGGACCACGATAGACATAGACATCCAGGATATCGCGGACAGGGCCCTGAGGGACAGGATAAAGGATGTGGAAGATGTCGAAGGAGGATGCGCCATCGTGATGGATGTCCACACCGGAGCGATACGTGCAATGGCAAACCTCAAGCGTGACGAGGACGGCAACCTCCGGGAGATATACAACTACGCCATCGGTACCGCCGGGGAACCTGGCTCGGTATTCAAGCTGGCATCCCTCATGACACTCATAGAGGAGGGCAAGGTAAAACTGGAAGACAAGGTCCCGACATTCCGCGGGAAATGGCCGTACAAGGACGAAAGGATTCCGGACGACCCGTATCTGAAAGAATGGAAAGACAATGAGATAAGCATATCCGACGCCTTGAAGATCTCCTCAAACAATGTCTTCAGATATCTGGTCAGGGAAAACTACGGGGACAGGCCGAAGCACTTCATAGACAAGCTATACGAATATAAGCTGAACGAGAAGTTCGACTTCGACATAGCCGGGCTCGCCACCCCGGACATACCGTCTCCCGGTGCTGATACCAAAGTATGGAGCGGGACAACGCTGGAATCCGTGGCGGTGGGCTACAGCATAAGCGAGACCCCCCTGCACATACTCACCTTCTACAACGGCATAGCCAACAACGGCAAGCTCATGAGGCCCTACCTGGTGGAATCCATCGAGAAGGACGGGAAAACGGCGAAAAGGCTCGGTCCGGCTGTCATGAACGGGTCAATATGCTCGAAGGCCACTGCGGACACACTTACCCGGGCGCTCAAAAAGGTAGTCACAGAAGGTACCGGCCGGTACGCTTTCCGCAATGCGGCATGCGCGGTGGCCGGCAAGACAGGGACGGCAAGGATAACCTTCGAGTTCGAACGGAACGGGAAAAAGGTCGTCGGCTACCAGGATGACCAGGGCAGGAAGAAGCACCAGGCCACTTTCGTGGGCTTCTTTCCGGCGGACGATCCGCAGTATACTGCAATAGTGGTGGTCTACTCCAGACTCTCAAGGGCGAATTTCTACGGTGCGGCATATGCGGCCCCTGTGCTCAGGAAGATAGTAGACAACGTATACAACCTCGACCCCAGATGGGGAGAGGAGATAAGGTCCTCCGGCCACGTACATGAAATGGAGCGGCAGGATGTGGAGACCGGGCTGGACAGGCTGAGCGAGGTGCCAGACCTGAAAGGGCTCGGGCTTAAAGACGCCCTGTATTCCGTGGAGAACTGCGGCTACAGATGCATCTACAGCGGGAGCGGACACGTGACAGGCCAGTCACCCGCCCCCGGCACGGCCCTGAAAAAAGGCGGGACAGTAACATTGACACTGAAATGAGACATGATATGACAATAGACGAAATAATACAGGACTGCGGCCCTGTCACCGTCACCGGTGACAGGGGCACAGTAGTCACCTCGATATGCAGCGACTCCAGGAAGGCCTCGGAGGGTTCATTGTTCATTGCGGTGAAAGGGTTCGCCGGAGACGGGCACTCATTCATCGGGAAGGCGCTTGCAGCAGGCGCCTCCGCCATTGTCTATGAAGATGAGGCGATGCTTGAAAAAGAGGTGGAAGGCATATTCGGGAACGGCGTGGAACGGACCGGACTGGAGCAGGTGTCGGAAGAGCACGGCATTGTATTCATAAAGGCCGGATCGTCAAGGCATGCCCTTGCCGTAATGGCATCCAATTTCTACGGAAGGCCGTCCGGACAGCTCACCCTGGTAGGCATCACCGGGACGAACGGCAAGACCACTACAGTCACCCTGCTCTACAGGCTGTTCACAGGCCTGGGATACCACTGCGGGCTTCTGTCCACCATAGCCAACTATGTGGGCAGCAAAAGGTTCGAAGCAATCAACACCACCGCAGACCCGATCACCGTCAACTCCCTCCTCGCCCGGATGGTGGACGAAGGATGCGAATACTGTTTCATGGAGGTCAGCTCCATAGGGATGCAGCAGGAGAGGGTCACGGGGCTCAGGTTCAAGGCCGGCATTTTCTCCAACCTCACCCACGACCACCTGGACTACCACAAGACTTTCGCGGAATACCTACGCTGCAAGAAGATGTTCTTCGACATGCTCCCTTCCGATGCGTACGCGATAACCAATACCGATGACAGGAACGGGATGGTGATGGTGCAGAACACGGCGGCGAAGGTCATCACATATTCATGCAGGAGCATTGCCGACCATACATGCAGGGTCATCGAGGAAGGCTTCGACGGAATGCTTCTCAGGATAGACGGTACGGAAAGCTGGACCCGGCTTACCGGCAGGCACAACGCATACAACATCCTCGCTATCTACACCACCGCCGTCACCCTCGGGGCTTCCCCGGAGGAGGTGCTGGTGGCAGTCAGCAGATTGGAGCCGGCCCCGGGAAGGCTGGAGACCATGCGCGGGCCGCAGGACAGGACAGTGGTAATAGACTACGCCCATACCCCGGACGCTCTGGAGAATGTGCTCACGACACTGCGTGACATAGCCCCGGACAGGGAGCTGATATGCCTTTTCGGATGCGGAGGGGACAGGGACAGGACCAAGCGGCCGGAAATGGCGCAGGTGGCCCAGAGACTCGCAGACAGGATCATCGTGACATCCGACAACAGCCGCACCGAGCGCACCGAGGACATAATGGAGGACATAAAGGCGGGCATGGACGCGAAAGGCAGGGCAAAGTCCCTTTTCATAAGTGACAGGAAGGAGGCGATAAGGACAGCCATCATGCTGTCCGCCCCCGGAGCGACAGTACTGCTTGCGGGAAAGGGGCATGAAACATACCAGATCATCGGGACAGAGAAGCACCATTTCGATGAGAGGGAGATAGTTACGGATATTTTCAAGGATATGCAATAAATTGTTCCTCCGGGCGCATCCGGAGGATATGGAAAAAAAGGACGACATGCTATACCATCTGTTCGATTACCTAAAGGATTTCAACATACCTGGAGCGGGACTCATGCAGTACCTCTCCTTCAGGGCGATATTCGCCAGCGTGACCTCGCTGCTCATCGCCGTATTCATCGGAAAGAAAATCATCCGCTGGCTGCAGAAAAAGCAGATCGGGGAAGAGATACGGGACCTGGGTCTTGAAGGGCAGATGCAGAAGAAAGGGACACCGACGATGGGGGGAATCATCATCCTCCTTGCAATCCTCATTGCGGCACTGCTTTTCTGCGACCTTACGAATATCTACACCATACTGCTCATAATAAGCACGGTATGGTTCGGAGTACTTGGCTTCGCGGATGACTTCATCAAGGTGTTCCGGCACAACAAGGAGGGGATGAGCGAGAAGGGCAAGCTCATCGGGCAGGTAGTCATGGGCCTGGTGATAGGCGTGACCGTCTGCTTCAACGAACACATAGTCATCAGGGAGGAGGCCCGGGCGGGGAAAGAGCCATCCGGGATAGTGGTTCCAGCCAAGGAAGCCCGGTCCTCAGAAGAGACGGCCAGGCTGGAATATCCTGGCACAGTGAAGACACCGATGCAGAAAGGCCACGATGTGGTGAAAAGCACCAAGACCACGATACCTTTCGTAAAGAACCACGAGTTCGACTACAAGTGGCTCTCCCCTTTCAAAGGCAAATGGGGATGGTACTGCAAATGGGGAATATACGTACTTATGATAGTGCTCGTGATAACCGCCTGCTCCAACGGGACCAACCTCACTGACGGCATGGACGGCCTCGCAACCGGCACTTCGGCGATAGTGGGAGTGGTGCTCGGCATATTCGCATGGCTCTCGGGCAACGTGATAAACGCCGACTACCTCAACATAATGTATATCCCGGGAACAGGCGAGATAGCCGTGTTCATGGCCGCGTTCGTCGGGGCCCTGGTAGGCTTCCTGTGGTACAACGCGTATCCTGCCCAGGTGTTCATGGGCGACACCGGCAGCCTTGCCATCGGGGGCATCATCGGGGTATGCGCTATACTGATAAGGAAAGAGCTGCTGCTGCCTATCCTGTGCGGGGTATTCTTCGTGGAGAGCCTCTCTGTGATAATCCAGCGGTTCTATTTCAAATACACCAAGCGGAAATACGGTGCGGGGCGCAGGGTATTCAAGATGACTCCCCTGCACCACCATTTCCAGAAGGAGGGCATACCGGCAGTCATCACCTCACCGGCAAAGGCCCTGCCCGAGGCCAAGATAGTGACAAGGTTCTGGATCATCGGGATAATCCTGGCAGTGCTCACAATAGCCCTGCTGAAAATCAGGTAAGCCCCTGCCATTCCGGAAAGAGGCGAATACCTCGACCAAAAACAGATGTCATTCCGGGCGGAGGCTAATACCTCAAGCAAAACAGATGTCATTTCGAGCGGAGGCCAACGGCCGGAGCCGAGAAATCTGACAAAAAAAATTTATTGTTGAATACAATTAAAAAACACATACAATGGAAAATGCAGCAAAGCGTATCGTAGTCCTCGGTGGAGGAGAAAGCGGGGTGGGAGCCGCCATCCTCGCTAAAGTCAAAGGGTTCGACGTATTCCTCTCTGACAAGGGGAAAATCGGCGACAGCTACATTGAGATGCTGCGCACATGGGAGATACCTTTCGAACAGGGCCGCCACACACCGGAGCTCATCCTCAACGCCGACGAGGTGATAAAGAGCCCCGGCATCCCGTTCTCAGCACCTATGGTACAGGAAATCACCGGGAAAGGTATACATATCATTTCAGAAATAGAGTTCGCCGGGAGATACGACACCGCCCGCAAGATATGCATAACGGGCAGCAACGGGAAGACCACCACCACCTCACTGATATACTACCTTCTCCAGCAGGCGGGAATGGATGTCGGACTCGGAGGCAATATAGGGAAAAGCTACGCATACCAGGTAGCCACATCCCATCATGATATCTACGTATTGGAAATAAGCAGTTTCCAGCTTGACAACATGTATGATTTCAAGGCGGACATAGCCATCATCACAAACATCACCCCGGACCACCTCGACAGGTATGACCACGATATGGAAAACTACGTCAAGGCCAAGTTCCGCATCACGCGCAACATGGACAAGGACGACTGCTTCATATTCTGTTCCGATGACCAGATAACCATCAACCATCTCAGCCAGATAGTCCTGAAGGCGCAGATGCTGCCGTTTTCCCAGAAACATGAAGAAAAGCAGGGTGCGTTCATCAGAGACGAGAGGATGGTGGTAAAATACCATGAAAGCGAATGCGACATCTACCTGCAGGAACTGGCCCTGGGAGGCAGGCACAATGTATACAACTCGATGGCGGCGGCCATTGCGGCCAAGGTCATGGACATAGACAATGAGGTGATACGCAAGAGCCTCTCTACATTCCAGGCGGTAGAGCACCGTCTCGAGAACGTACTGAGTGTCAAGGGTGTATTATATATAAACGACTCAAAAGCCACCAATGTGGACGCCGCGTGGTACGCGCTTGAGTGCCAGAAGAGGCCGGTGGTATGGATTGTAGGCGGGACAGACAAGGGCAACGACTACTCGCCTCTCATCCCGCTTGCGAAAGAAAAGGTAAAAGCCATGGTATGCATGGGTGTCGACAACAGGAAGTTCCACGAATCCTTCAAAGGATGCGTCCCGGTAATCGAAGACGCAGGCTCCGCCGTGGAGGCTGTGAGGCTGGCGAGCGGGCTTGCCGAACCGGGTGATGTAGTGCTGCTGTCCCCATGCTGCGCAAGCTTCGACCTTTTCAAGAACTACGAAGACAGAGGCAGGCAGTTCAAAGAAGCCGTAAGGAATCTGTAAAAGGGAAAAGGCACATGGCAGAAGACAAGGCACAGGAAAAAAGGTCCTGGTTCTGGAATTTCGTTGACAACATCCAGGGCGACAAGGTGATACTCATCATTATCACCGTGCTGATCATGTTCTCCATCGTAGCCATATTCTCGTCCACATCCCTGCTTGCCAATGCAGAGGTCAGCCGTCTGGACATATTCAAGGAACAGATGGTGACAGTGCTGGCCGGCATAGCCATAATCGCAGTCTGCTACATGATACCGAGGATATGGGTATTCAGGGTCCTCTCCCAGTTCGGGTTCATCATCTCTGCCGCGATTCTGGCCCTGCTGCATACGCCGCTTGGAGTGGAAGTGAACGGTGCGGTCAGGGCAATCCAGCTGGGCCCGGTCCAGGTACATGCATATGAGGTAACGAAAGTGGCGATGATAATGTACCTTGCATGGGCCGTACACGCCTACAAGAACGATTCCTTCAGGATTGCCGGCTGGCTATCCTCAAGGTTCAGGAGCCTGGCCTTCCTGGCAAGGCCGGGATGGAAAAGGTTCATCTACATATTCGCCCCGATCCTCATAGTATGCGTCGGGATACTGTTCGGAAGCTTCTCCAGCACGGTATTCATCGGAGGAATAATGTTCATCACGATACTGATCGGAGGGATAAAGATCAGGGACATACTGCCCATAGTGTTCCTGGGAATAGCTGCAGCAGGCGTATGCATAGGTATTTATTTCATATCCGGGCACAAGGTGTTCGGCCGGTTCGCCACCGCATTCAGCAGGATGACAATGGGAGAGAAGCACGAAGATATCAAGGGCCTCAGGCCGGGCACGATAGAATTCCAGGATGCCCTGGATGCCATCAAGCAGCCGGCAAGCGCAAAAATAGCCATCCATGAAGGCGGGCTGCTGGGCAAAGGTCCGGGAAACAGCACACAGAAATATACCGTACCGCTGATGTTCAGCGACTACATGTTCAGTTTCATAATAGAGGAATACGGACTTATCGGGGGAATAGTGGTGATAATGCTGTATGTCAGCCTCCTGGCCCGTGCGTCGCTCATAGTGAGGGCGTGTGACAACGAGTTCGCAAAGACTGCTGTGGCCGGGCTGGCCGTACTGATAAGCGGACAGGCGCTGATGCACATGTTCATCAACGCAGATCTGGGTCCGCTCACCGGACAGACCCTGCCCATGATAAGTCACGGGAAAAGCTCGTTCTTCGCCTTCAGCATAGCGTTCGGGGTGCTGCTGTCGATAAGCAAGATGGCCAAGGCCAAGATACGTAAGGAAGAGGAAGAATCGGAACCTCTGGTAGAAGGTGTGGGGATACAGGACGAGAATGTAGAGGCTACCCTTTCGGAACTGGACGAGTTCGAGTCCGGGAAGGAATGAATCCGGACGGGCTCCCTCCATTGCCACGGGCGCGGCCCGTGCATGAGCGGAACCCCACGGACATAACACCTGGGCGCCAAAATGAAAAACAGGTCAATATGAAGAAAATAAAAGCGATAATATCCGGCGGAGGGACCGGAGGGCATATCTTCCCGGCAATAGCCATTGCCGGGGAACTTATGGATGCCAACCCTGACAATGAAATACTCTTTGTGGGTGCCGAGGGCAGGATGGAGATGGAAAAGGTCCCGGCGGCAGGATACAGGATTGTCGGGCTGCCGGTGGCAGGGCTGCAGCGCAGGTTCACGCTGTCGAACCTCGTTCTTCCGTTCAAAGTGATAAAGAGCATACGGATGTCCGGAAAGATCATAGACGGGTTCAGACCTGACATAGCAATAGGTGTAGGAGGCTATGCCAGTGCCCCGCTTCTGTGGAGCGCCTGCAGGAAAGGCATACCTACCCTGATACAGGAGCAGAACGGATATGCCGGGCTCACCAACAAGATTCTCGGGAAGAAAGCCGGCCGGATATGCGTTGCCTACGACGGCATGGAGAAGTTCTTCCCTGCAGACAGGATAGTCAAGACAGGGAACCCCATCCGGAAGGACATAGTACCGGCGACACCGCAGATGAAAGCGGAGGCGATGGAGTTCTACGGTCTCGACCCGCAGAAGAAGCACATCCTCATCGTGGGCGGGAGCCTGGGAAGCGGCACCCTCAACAGCTCGGTGCGCCGCTGGATAGAATCCGGCTGCCCGGGAGGCAAAAACGTCGAAATTCTCTGGCAGTGCGGGAAATACTACAGGCCGGCCATAGACACCTTCATGGAGGAGGCTAAAGCCAAGGGGCTCGGAGGACAGGTACTCGGACATATCCGCCATTCGGATTTCATAAAAAGGATGGACCTGGCCTACGCAGCGGCGGACATTGTGGTCTCACGTTCAGGAGCGAGCTCCGTATCCGAACTTGCCGCAGCCCGTAAAGCCGTGATCTTCGTCCCGTCGCCCAACGTGGCTGAGGACCACCAGACGCACAATGCCATGGCCCTCGTCAGGAAGGACGCCGCAATGATGGTCACCGACGCCGAGGCACCGGAAAAGCTCATGGAAACAGCATGCGAACTCCTGGGCGACACTGCAAAAAGAGAGGCACTTGAAAAGAATATCGCTACCTTTGCACGGCCGGATGCTGCGGGCGACATTGTAAAGGAAATATACTCCCTCCTGAAATGACGGCACAATGCCTGGAAGAACGGGAGGACAGGCAAAACAGGAACTATAATGACATGGACAAATACAGAGACATATATTTCATAGGGATAGGCGGCATCGGGATGAGCGCAATAGCAAGATACTGCCTTGCAAAAGGGTACAGGGTGTCAGGGTATGACCGCACACCGTCCGAACTGACCCGCCAGCTCGAAAGCGAAGGGATAGCCGTCCACTATGAGGACAATACGGACTTCATCCCGAAGGACCCCGGAAGCACAATGGTCGTATACACTCCTGCCATACCCCATGACATGGAGGAACTGGAGTATGTGAGAGAGCACGGCTACAAGGTGGTCAAGCGCTCGCGTATCCTCGGGGAGATCTCCGCGGGCCAAAGGTGCCTGGCGGTGGCAGGTACGCACGGCAAGACCACCACGAGCACACTCCTTGCCCACATATTCCGCTCCAGCGGTGAAGGATGCTCCGCCTTCCTGGGAGGGATATCTAAGAACTATGATACGAACCTGCTTATCGGGAACAACGACATAATCGTCGCCGAAGCTGACGAATTCGACAGGTCGTTCCTGCAGCTGCATCCTGAAATCGCCGTGATAACGGCCATGGACGCCGACCATCTCGACATATACTCCGACATAGAGCATGTCAGGGCAGCATTCAGGGAATTCGCCTCACAGGTAAGCGGAACTCTCATCATCAAACTCGGCCTGGACATCACCACGGAAGATACCGGGGCGAAGATACTGCGGTATTCGTACAACAACCCGGAAGCGGATTACTACGCATCTGAACTTGAGCACGACATGTGCGGCTATTTCACATTCACCCTCAACACCCCTTCAGGCAAGATAGAAGACTGCCGGTGCGGAATCCCCGGCTGGGTGAATGTCGAGAACAGCATAGCAGCGGCTGCCGTGGCCCTTACCTACGGCATCACGCCTGAAAAGATAAAAGAGGCGCTGGCTTCATTCCAGGGGGTAAAAAGGCGTTTCGACATCCATCTGAACACAGCATCATGCTCATACATAGATGACTACGCCCACCATCCCGCAGAGATAGCTACCGCCATCAGCTCGATAAGGGAGATGTTCCCCGGACGCAGGCTCACGGCCGTATTCCAGCCGCACCTATATACAAGGACAAGGGATTTCGCCGAAGAGTTCGCACAGGCTCTCAGCAGCGTGGACAAGCTGATTCTCCTGGATATATATCCTGCAAGGGAAGAACCCATACCCGGAGTGTCATCGGAAATGATATTCGACAAAGTATCCGGGCCGGAAAAAGTCCTCATAGCCAGGGACAGGCTTATGGATTTCCTGGAGAATGAGCCGGTGGACGTGCTGGTAACATTCGGGGCAGGCGATATAGACAGGTTCACAAGGCCCATAACCGAACTTCTGGAAGAACGCATTGGGAAAAAATGAGAAGTTTCATAAGAAATACCATCGCATTCTGCTTTCTGGCACTTGCTTCTGCATGCCTTGTGGCTGCACTGGGGTCGAGCGCCAGGGAAAAGGAGGGTCTTACATGCTCCTCGCTGGAAGTTACCGTGCTTGACAGCCTGGAGAACAATTTCGTCTGCGCATCCGACATCAGGAGGTATCTCGACACAGAGTCAGGAGGATACATCGGGAAGAAGCTCACAAGCATAGACCTTGTGGAAATGGAGCGCATAATAGACGGGAAAAGCGCGGTGCTGAAAAGCGAGGCCTACATCACGAAGGACGGCACCCTGAACATCGCCGTCACGCAGAGGAAGCCGATGGTCAGGTTCCAGAAGCCGGACGGAGGCTTCTACGCGGACAGGGAAGGCTACATCTTCCCCCTGCAGGGGAACTACACCGCGTATGTACCGGTGGTGGACGGGGCCATACCTGTGAACGTGTCCGGCTCATATAAGGGCAAGGCCGGCAGCGAGAAAGAACAGAAATGGATAAATGACATGATCGGACTCATAAGCTACATGGAAGAAAGCGGCATATGGTCCGGGAACATCGTACAGATAACCGTACGCGGGAACGGTGACCTTGTCCTCATCCCCCGCCAGGGAAAGGAGAAGTTCCTGTTCGGGGGGCCGGACAACCTTGAGGACAAGTTCTCCCGCATGGAGAAATATTATACCGGGATAGTACCTGCAAAAGGGGAAGGGTACTACTCCACTGTGAATGTTAAATACAACGGACAGATTGTCTGCAGAAAGTAATCAGGATATGGACGAAAAACACATTGTAGCGATTGACCTCGGGACTTCGAAATTTGCGCTGGCCATAGCAAGGGCAAGCGGAGAGGACATACAGATAGTCTATTACAGGGAAGTGCCGTCCGCAGGTATAAGGCGCAGCTGCATATCCAACGTGACCCAAGTGGTATCAGCCCTGAAGCCGGCGATAGAGGCAGCGGAAAAAGAGCTCGACATCAGGATCACCCAGGCTGTGGTGGGGATGCCGCGCTACAGCGTCAGGCAGGAGACCAACCAGGGCAGCATAAAGCTGAACCCTGACGAATGCATCACCGCCGACGACATCAACTACCTCAAGGACATGGCGCAGCAGGAATACCCCCTGGAAAACCCTAAGGAGGTGCTGTTCGGGGCTGTGGCGCAGTCTTTCTCCACGTCGGAGGATTTCCAGCTGGTGGAAAGGGAAATCATCGGCATGGCGAGCGACATGATAGAAGGCAACTTCAAGATTTTCATCGGAGACAAGAGGTACCTGCAGAATATTGACCTGGTATTCAACAAGATGAAAATAGCTATCGCCGGCAAGTACTTCATCCCCGACACCACGGCAAAGGCCGTACTTACGGGAGCCGAGATGGAAAGCGGAGTGGCCCTTGTCGATTTCGGGGCAGGGGTGACTTCCGTAAGCGTATATTCAGGAGGTATCATGAGGCACTACGCCTCCATCCCTTTCGGAGGCAAATCAATAACGGACGACATCAACAACGAATGCAAGATTTTCTCGAAGCCTCTCGCCGAGAACATAAAGCTCGCCCACGGTATCTGCATGCCGGAGAAGCTGCAGAACATGAACGAAAAAATCCTCAGGATCAACATCGGGACCACCGCCCAGTACAAGGACCTCCCTGTAAAATATCTCTCTGAAGTCATCACCTGCCGGGTGCAGGAAATCATGGAAGCCATCCTGTACGAGATACAGAAAAGCGGTTTCGCAGACAGGTTGCGCAGCGGAATAGTACTGACAGGGGGCGGGGCAAACCTTGCAAACTGCGGGAATTTCATTACAGAGATTTCAGGCTACTCGGTACGGACAGGCTATCCGAAACCGCTTTTCTCCGGAGGGGGGTGTATCGGAGTGCATGAGGCGGAAGCGTCGGTACCCATCGGAATGATCCTGGCTGCAGCCAGGGACAACTGTGAAGACTGCTCCGTCCAGGAGAGTCACCCGACGGACAGGACCGTAGTGGTTGAACCTGCCTCAGGGACAGGAGTGGAGGATTCCGGAACAGAAAAGGACGGGAATGCTGCACCTCACAGCGGGACGCTTTTCCCTGAAGACGAGACTTCACAGCAGACCGGAAAGCACAGGCACCAGGAGGCACCTCAACCGAAAAAACAGCGTCAGGCAGTATCATGGAAAAAAAAGATCCAGAAAGCCGTAGACAAGTTCACAGGGACACTGTACAATATGAACGAAGAAATGAACAACGAAGAAATCTGACAGGAGGCAAGCTATGGATGAAATACTTGACGATATGATAGTCCCGACGGACTGGACAGCCGAAAACTCAATAATCAAGGTTATCGGTGTAGGGGGCGGCGGATGCAATGCGGTCAACTACATGTACAACCAGAAAGTGCAGGGATGCTGTTTCATCGTATGCAACACCGACGCCCAGGCACTCGGACGCTGCGATGTGCCGCTTAAAATCCAGCTCGGGGCAGGTCTGGGTGCAGGATGCGATCCTACCAAAGGCCGGAATGCGGCCATAGAATCCGAGGAGCGGATAGCAAAAATCCTGGACAACAACACGAAAATGGTCTTCATTACGGCAGGGATGGGAGGCGGTACCGGCACCGGGGCGTCCCCTGTCATAGCCAGCATGGCCAAAACCAAAGGAATCCTGACTGTAGGTGTGGTGACAATCCCGTTCAAGAATGAAGGGGCAGACAGGTACGCAATGGCGATGGACGGCATCAATGAGCTGGAAAAGAACGTCGACAGCCTCCTGCTCATAAACAACGAGAAACTGTACGACTATTTCGGGGAAATGCTTTCGCATGAGGCATTCCCGAAAGCCGACGAGATACTTGCCACCGCAGTGCGCGGAATAACGGAAATCATCAGCAAGCCGGGCTATATCAATGTGGACTTCGCAGACATAAAGACCATGATGCGCAACGGCGGCATATCACTCATGGGATGCGGGGTCGGAAGCGGTAAAAACAGAATCGAGGATGCCGTAAAAAACGCCCTCGAATCCCCTCTTCTGAACGACTACAACCTCAAGACAGCCAAGAACTTCATCGTAAACATCACCGGAGGCAAGAACAAGGACGGGCTATATGTTAATGACATCAAGAAAATCAACGAAATGATCGCCGAATACACAGGGAACGCGAACAATTTCAAGACAGGGCTCGTATGGGAAGAAGATCCGCAGTGGGGGGACAAGGTGAGCATAACGGTCATCGCGACAGGATTCAAAAAGGACATTCCCTCTATGATAAACCCCGGCAATATCATAATGATAGACAGCGATTTCACCTTTGACAAATCACAGTGTGCAGCATCTCTCGAGCTTTATGAAGAGTCCGAAAGCCCCACTAAAATCGGCTACAACAATTCCGACAATATCCGAAAGTTCAATTTCGACGAGAACAACAAACCTGTCCTTGTCGTGGAGCCCGGCCAGAGCCTCGGGGATCTTGAAGAGACTCCGTCAATAAGAAGGATAACCAAACGAAACAATACGAACACAAACAAGGTATACTGAATCGGGGACATGGCTTAATGCCATCCCCGGCGGAGCCGAAGGATCTGCCAGGAGCATTGGAAACAAGACAAAAACATATAAAAATGGACCGCAAGACAAGAGTAAGATTTGCACCCTCCCCTACTGGACCTCTGCACATGGGAGGAGTCCGCACGGCACTTTACAACTACCTCTACGCCAAGCAGCACGGAGGGGATTTCATCATAAGGATTGAAGACACCGACTCCCAGAGGTT
>CALVCB010000034.1 GCA_944325965.1 uncultured Bacteroidales bacterium | reverse complement strand
ATCTGCGACACTTTCTTTGCCGAGAACCTTTCGGCCATTTCATAACCGGGTGTCTGCTGTGCAGACAATGAAATTGCTGCCGCTCCGGCAGCAATGAAAATCAATAAAGGGCGTTTCATTATTGAGTGGTGTCTGTATTATTTATGGCCGTTAATGGCCGGTCCCGTTTTAATAAAGCCCTTCAAGCTCATCCCACGGGAGTGTTACCCTGATTATGCCCATGGCGTAAGGTGCGATCTCGTACTGGTTGTAGATATAGGTGACGCCTTCTTCTGTAACCTGGAAATTGCCGTTAGGCCCGATTTCGCGTGTGAAAAGCATCGAGGTGTCAGCCGGATTCTCCAGCGATGATGCCAGATGCCCGGACAGCAGGGCAGGAAGCTTTTCCTTGTAGCCTTCCTTGAAGAAATCCCCCTCAGTGAGCAGCGACCCTGTCTTCATGTCGAAATTCAGTGCGGTCTCGGATGTCATTCCGTGCGCCCCTCCGGTGTATGCGTACTTTGTCATGGTGTAGGACAGTATGTCCCCGTGGCTTCCTGCGACGGCCCCTGTGATGTAGTCGGACCAGCTGAGGGAAGCGTGCGGCATATCTTTGCTCATTTCAAGCAGAGGAAGGTTGTCTTTCCTGTATTCGTCCACGCTGCCACTTATGTATGCGTCTATGGCTTCCTCGGGCTGCATGGCGGCATACTGGTCTCCGAACAAGCTGGTTGTCAAGGTTTTGGTGATGTTGTCCATTGCTGGCTGTGTCAGCCCTGATACCGGATATTCCACCTGTATTTCTATTTCAAGAGAGTCTGTCTCGCCTTCTGCGAGTACATATTTTCCTGATGATTCTGATATCTGGGTGCTGACCCCTCCGCTGCATGAGGAAAGCATACCTGATATGAAGGCTGCCGCCAGTGCCGTTAAAAGAAATTTTTTCATTATTATGAGATTTATAAGTTTATACATTCATATGAAAATCCCCGGTCCGCGCCTTTTCATGGGCATGTCCCGGTGATAAACCAAAATAACTTTAAATTTAAGACAATATTTCCGGATTGGCAAATACATCTGCCTGAAATGGCTTAAATTTGCCGGTCCTGAGCGGAATGGACATGCCGCCGGATGACATCAGTATGGAAAAAAGACCTTTATCTATTATTCTTCCCCTTATTCCTGTATTTGTTTCTGGATTCAGCATGTATGCGCAGGAAGATCCGGACATCGCTTCTCTGATCATGCCGGACAGCGGGAGCGTGGTGGAGGGCGATGGTATGTACTCTATCGCTCTCGGGGACGGCAGGAGTCTCTTCCTGATGGGCGACTCGTTTATCGGCGAGGTGGAAAGGGGTGTCCGTGTCAGCGGGGACCATATGTACAGGAATACGTATTCAGTGTTCGATCACAGGACTTTTTCCTCCCGTGCGCTTGCAGGAGCTGCCGGAAAAGAGACCTCTGCGGCTGTCCCGGAAGGTGTTACGGACGAAAGCGCCAGATGGTACTGGCCCGGTCACGGGTTCGTTGTAGGGGACAGGCTGTATGTGTTCCAGTTCCTCATGTATTCGGGGGAAGGCCCGGCCGGGTGGAACTTCCACTACGGCAGGACTGACATACTCCAGTATAGTCTGCCGGACATTGGACTGGTGCCTGAGAAGGCCGCTCCTGTCCCGTACAGCGGCGAGCCCGGAGACCCGCCTTCCAGGGAGCATCCACAGGTGCATTTCGGCGCCGCGGCTCTGAACGACCTTGACAGTACGGGATACCTCTATATATATGCCCAGGTGGATGTGGAGAACGGCTGGACCCCGGTGACGGAAGTGTATGTGGCGAGGACCACGGAAAAGGACCTGTTCATCAGCTGGGAATATTATACAGGCACCGGATGGAGCCGGGACCAGGACATGGCGGCCGCCCTGCAGGGTCTGGATACGGTGCCTGTCTCCTCGCAGTTCAACGTGTTCAAACTTGACGGGAAATATGTCCTTCTCACCCAGGACAAGAGCTGGAACAGCGGGAAGATATACACTTTCACATCCGGCAGCCCCTGGGGCCCCTGGGAAAACAAGACGCTGGTCTACCAGGTCCCGGACTTGCCTGATACTGACTGGTATTCGTACAATGCGATGGCCCATCCCCAGTTCGGGAAAAACGGGAAGATCCTTATTTCTTACAATGTCAACACCGGAGATTTCCAGGAGCTCAAGACCAATGTCTCCAGCTACCGTCCCAGGATGGTCTGGGTTGACAAGGACCTTATCCTGGGGAAAGACTCCGGCATATTCCTGGATTCTGGTTTTTGAGGAGAGTGCTTTTATCCCCAGCGGCCTGGCGTCATACTGAATTTCCTTGTTGTAAATCAGGAAATTATTGTTTTTTGAAAAATTATCATTACCTTTGCACGCCCGAAATATCGGGACTTGAACATAAATTTAAGATTTACAATCATTTATGCCAACAATTCAACAATTAGTTCGCAAAGGACGCGAGGTTATCGTCGAGAAGAGCAAATCTCGCGCGTTGGATGCTTGCCCTCAGAGAAGGGGCGTATGCGTGCGTGTGTACACAACCACACCTAAGAAACCTAACTCAGCAATGCGTAAGGTTGCCCGTGTACGTCTTACCAACTCCAAAGAGGTCAACGCGTACATCCCTGGCGAAGGACACAACCTTCAGGAGCACTCAATCGTACTCGTGAGAGGCGGACGTGTGAAGGACCTTCCTGGTGTACGTTACCACATCCTTAGGGGCGCTTTGGATACTGCTGGCGTCGAGGGAAGGACACAGTCCCGTTCTCTCTACGGAGCAAAGAGGCCTAAGCAGAAAGCCGCTAAGAAGTAATTATTTATTTTATCACCTTTAATTTTCAGTCAAAATGAGAAAATCGAAGCCTAAGAAGAGGATTCTACTTCCTGATCCCAAGTTTCATGATGTAATGGTTACACGTTTCGTGAATAACCTTATGCTCCAGGGAAAGAAGAGTATCGCGTATTCTATTTTTTACGATGCCATCGACATGGTAGGCGAGAAGATGAAAGATTCTGACAAGGCTCCTCTAGATATATGGAGGAAAGCTCTTGAGAATGTGACACCTCAGGTCGAGGTGAAGAGCCGCAGGGTCGGTGGAGCTAACTTCCAGGTGCCTACTGAGGTGCGTCCTGAGAGAAAGATCTCGCTTTCAATGAAGAACCTTATCGTGTTTGCCCGCAAACGTTCAGGCCACTCAATGGCAGAAAAACTTTGTGCAGAGATCATCGCCGCATACAACTGCGAGGGTGCTGCATTCAAGAGAAAAGAAGATATGCACAGAATGGCGGAGGCCAACAAGGCATTTGCACATTTCCGTTTCTAATCCCCAAGGAGATACACAATGGCAAGAGATCTTAAATTCACCAGAAACATCGGCATCATGGCCCACATCGATGCCGGAAAGACAACAACTTCAGAGCGTATCCTTTACTATACTGGAAAGACCCACAAGATCGGAGAAGTTCATGAAGGTGCTGCCACAATGGACTGGATGGTCCAGGAGCAGGAGCGCGGTATCACCATCACATCAGCCGCCACCACTGCATTCTGGCATTATAAGGGGGATACTTATCAGATCAACCTGATCGATACTCCGGGCCACGTTGACTTCACTGTGGAGGTGGAGCGTTCACTGCGTGTGCTTGACGGTACTGTAGCCACTTTCTGTGCAGTGGGCAGAGTACAGCCTCAGTCTGAGACGGTATGGCGCCAGGCTGACAAGTACGGAGTGCCGAAGATCGCTTATGTCAACAAGATGGACCGTGTCGGAGCTGACTTCCTCGCTGTAGTGGACGAGATAAAGGAAAAGCTCGGTGCACGTGCAGTCCCTATCTGCCTTCCTATAGGGGCGGAGGACAAGTTCCAGGGTATTGTTGACCTCATTGCAAACAAGGCAATCATCTACGACGGCGGCGAGGAACTTGTGAATTACAAGGTTACGGATGTCCCTGCCGAAATGGCGGATGAAGTGGCCACATGGAGGGAGAAGCTTGTCGAGGCTGCTGCCGAGTATGACGAGTCCCTCATGGAGAAATTCTTCGAGGATCCGGACTCCATTTCAGAGGACGAGATCATCGCGGCTCTCAGAAAGGCTACCATAGACATGTCAATAGTTCCTGCATGCTGCGGTTCTTCATTCAAGAACAAGGGAGTACAGTTCCTTCTTGACGCTGTGATGCGTTATCTGCCTTCTCCGCTCGACAAGGGAGCCGTAAAGGGGACAAACCCTAAGACAGGCGAAGAGGAAGAGCGTAAGCCGGATGCAAAGGAGCCGTTCTGCGCACTTGTGTTCAAAATCGCTACCGATCCGTTCGTAGGCCGTCTTGCGTTCATGAGGGCATATTCAGGACGCCTGGATGCAGGTTCTTATGTACTTAATACAAGGTCCGACAAGAAAGAGCGTGTTGCACGTCTTTATCAGATGCACTCCAACAAGCAGAATCCTATCGAATTCGTGGAGGCCGGAGACATCTGCGCGGCTGTAGGATTCAAGGATCTCCGCACAGGAGATACGATCTGTGTCGATAGCCATCCTATCACACTCGAGTCCATGGAGTTCCCTGATCCTGTAATCGGTCTTGCCGTTGAACCGAAGACCCAGAAGGACCTCGACAAGCTCGGACTTGCCCTTGCAAAGCTTGCTGAAGAGGACCCTACATTCACAGTCAAGACAGACCACGAGACTGGACAGACTGTCATCAGCGGTATGGGTGAGCTCCACCTTGACATCATTGTTGACCGCCTGCGCCGTGAGTTCGGTGTGGAGATCAACCAGGGTGCGCCTCAGGTCAACTACAAGGAGGCCATCACAGCCACTGTACAGCACCGTGAGGTCTTCAAGAAGCAGACCGGCGGCCGCGGTAAGTTCGCAGATATCATCGTCGAGATCGGACCTGCAGACGAAGGTACTACAGGGCTCCAGTTCGTTGATGAAGTCAAGGGCGGTAACGTGCCTAAGGAGTTCATACCTTCTGTCGAGAAAGGATTCAAGTCCGCTATGGCCAACGGTGTACTTGCCGGCTACGAGGTGCAGTCACTGAAAGTCACCCTGAAGGACGGGTCTTTCCACCCTGTCGATTCAGACCAGCTTTCATTCGAGATCTGCGCGCGTCAGGCATTCCGTCATGCATGCCCTAAGGCAAAGCCGGTACTCCTCGAGCCTATAATGTCTCTCGAAGTCGTTACTCCGGAGGACTATATGGGTGATATCGTGGGCGACCTCAACCGTCGCAGGGGACAGATCAATGCAATGGACGCCACTACAGGCGGGGCCAGGATCGTCAAGGCTTTTGTCCCTCTTGCAGAGCAGTTCGGTTATGTGACTATCCTCAGGACGATATCTTCAGGCCGCGCTACCAGCACAATGACTTTCGACCATTATGCCGAGGTTCCTGCTAACATCGCCAAAGAAGTTATCGAGAAGAGCGGTTACAAGAATGTGGATGAGGACGAATAATCAAGTACTAAAAGAATTTAATTATGAGCCAGAAAATAAGAATAAAACTCAAATCATTCGATCATATGCTGGTGGACAAGTCTGCCAAGAAGATCGTTGATACAGTGTCTTCTACAGGAGCTCGCGTGAATGGTCCTATTCCGCTTCCTACCGACAAGAAGATCTTTACTGTGAACCGCTCCACTTTCGTGAACAAGAAGTCACGCGAGCAGTTCGAGCTTAACTCTTACTGCCGCCTGCTTGACATCTACGAGTCTACACAGAAGACTGTCGATGCACTGATGAAGCTTGAGCTTCCGAGCGGAGTAGAAGTCGAGATCAAAGTCTGAGAGCTTATCCGGCCGTCTTCCTGAACTGAAAAAATATTTTACAGTTCGGAAAATAGTTACTATATTTGCAGACCTGTCCGGTCAGCGCCTGACAGGTCTGCAAAATTAAGCTCTTTAAAGCAAGATTTTGAAGTTTGTTTTTGGTGAGAATAAGAAAGGCAAGTGAGGAAAGAGGGAGTTTACTCCAGTAAATGACCGACTGACGATACGAAGCCTGACGCAGTTATCATCCAAAAAGAAACGAAAAGAAGGTCCCATAGCTCAGTTGGTTAGTAGCACCTGACTCATAATCAGGGGGTCACAGGTTCAAGCCCTGTTGGGACCACTCTCAGAATCAGGCACTTGCAGCGATGCAGGTGCTTTTCTTTTTGCCGTCTTTTTCCCATTTGCATAAGATTTGCATAAAAATAGGCTGTTTTCAGTCCAAGACAACCCACTTCCCGTGTGCTTTGCCTCCTTCGCGAATCAGTCTGCCGTCAGCCTTCAATTGGCTGATTCTCCTTTTGACGGTCTTCTCTGACACTCCGGATGTCCGGGCAATTTCCGGGATTGTGGCGGTGGCGTTATTCCTTATTGCCTCCAAGACTTTGGCGGCTATAGGGTCTTCAGTGTCATTGTAAGTATTAATGTTATTATTATTGTCTTTACTTTGAGAAACCGACTGACCCTTTAGGAGATTATCCTCCTTCAGATACCTGTAGACTGTGGATTTGCTAATCCTGTAACCCTCGTCCTGAAATTTGGCTATGTTGTCAGCAACGGACATGGAGGAGTTGTAATGGTTGTAGAACTCCTCTTTGTTTAGAATCTTCTTTATCATCCCCCTTGCTTCGGGAACAGTAATCCCGTGTTTAGTCCAGTACTTTTTATCCACCCGGAACTTCCCCTTGCTGCTTTCCTGAACTGTGGAGTCCGACCTCAGCACTCCTTTGGCAGCCTCCTCAATGACTTTCTTGTCTATCTTCCCGTCTTCGTTGTGGAAGAAGTGATACACTTCGTATGCAAGGCAGTAGAGCAATTCGGGATAGGTGATGTCGGGCTTGTTGGTCTTGAATACCATACCACGGACAAACAGGTTCAATTTCCTCTCTCCCTTGGGGACGCGTTTCTTCTTCCGTACCAGTTCACCGTCCACCCAACGGGAACTCCACTCCCTCGCCACCTTGTAGTAGTGTTCAGGGTATGTGAGGTATCCTTTCCCGGTGTCGTTGAGGGCTGATTCCTGAACCTGCTGATGTATGAGTGCCAATTCCGCGTGGGAGGAAAGGAAATAGCCGATTGACTTGCTGCGGAAATCATATACCACATCGGATGCTCCGGTGCCTGTTCCATGTGGCGTGTCGTGGAGCGTCAGCCCGAAGTCTGCCGGGGAATAGATGTACCCGGTGAAGTCGGTGTCTGCCGTTGAGGTCGTGCCGTAGTAGAGCTGATTTGCAGCCCGGGCATCCAGCAGGTCGGAGAAGCCGTTAAGGTCAGCAATCTTCCTGTATGCCGCCTCGAAGTTTTCCATGCCATAGATAATGCCCTTAAAGCAGTAGACAAGCCTGAATGAGTGCCTGCCGTCTATCCCGTCACTGTATGTGCTGTAGGAGAACGAGGGACGGAACTTCAGGTGTCCGACAAAGTCATTCACGCTTTCCTCAACCTTGTCAAAGTCATAGAACAGTGTCTGTGTACCGATGTAGTTTTCTTTTCTCTTGTCGCGGAGTCCGAATTGTTCAGGGGCACTGAACAGGTAGCAGGATGCGTGTCCGTGCCGTATGCTTTCAAACAGTTCCACGGCGGTCAGTTCTGATTTCCTGAACAGTATCTGCCCCACTTCATTACCGGAGGGCTTTGAGTCATATCCTCTTACGGATAGAGACAGCCGGAGCTTTTGTTCATCGTCTTTCTTCATTTCTTTTTTTCGACTACAATAAGCGAGACGGATGAAAAAGTAAAGAGAAAATGAAAATCCTGATGGGGAGGGCGGGGCCATCCGTGGTGGTGAGTTTCTGTTATCTTCCTTAAATGTTGTCCGGGGATTTTGCGTATACTAACCACGCACTGTTGCGTGTGAATTTTTTGTGTGCCATGCCGATTGTTTCCGGGAACTAACTACTTATACGGGAAAAGGAGAATATGCAATGAGCCAACACCCGGATATCACCAGGCAGAAAATCTCCCAGGGGATGGTGAAGCACCACGCCCACAGGACAGATGCACAGAAGGCTAAAACAGCTGAGCGCCAGAGCCGGGCCATGAAAAAGTATTGGCAGTCAATCCCCGATGGAAAGCCCATTGGCAGTGCCACAAGAAAGCCGATACCGACCATCCCGACAGAGACGGCTACAGTCTAATCCGGCATCGCAGGTATATCTTGGAGATAGGGTATATCTGCGATGTTTATTTTACTTTCTCCATGAGGGACAAGACCTCATCTTTACTGTTTACCAGGTGCGGTTTGCCGTCTACATACAGGCATCCGTACACGGAGGGATTGACCGGGGGGTCAAACAGCTCCACGACCTCAACCCCAAGGACATCGGCAACCTCCTGCAGCCGCCCCAATGTCGGGTTGCCGTTGAGGGACTGTGACAATGTAATCGGGCTGATGTCCAGCTCCTGTGCTATATGTGCCATGGTCATCCCCTTGGTTTTGCATAGTTCCTTGATGCGCAGTGCCATACTGATTCAATTTTACCTCAAAGATATAAAATTAAGACTATACCTTAAAATTATTCCGATAAATTATGATAATATCCTTAATTTTTATTTGTATAATTAAGAATAAACACTTATCTTTGTGCCATCAATTAAAGGTAAAGGCATAATGACACAGGCAAGGATTGGACAGTATTTCTACGGCAGGCACAGAGGTCAGTTCGGTGTATGGGTCTACACCCATGTGTCCGAGGATGGAAGCGCGTCATGCGGTCAGTTCGTCAGGGACTTTCATGCCAGGGAGGACGCGAGGTCTTTCGTGTGGGAAATGAATGGTTGGGGCGCACCCAAGACGGCCCTTTCAAGGTAGCAAATAAAGGATTTAAGACACCGGATTTCATGGGAACGATTATCACCACCACAACAAATGACAGCCTCGTTGCGGGGCATATTTCAACGATTACG
Source organism: uncultured Bacteroidales bacterium (assembly GCA_944325965.1). Classification (GTDB taxonomy): domain Bacteria; phylum Bacteroidota; class Bacteroidia; order Bacteroidales; family UBA932; genus Cryptobacteroides. The sequence continues at coordinate 14,745 of CALVCB010000034.1, read as the reverse complement.
GTCAAGACAGGCTCCGCCTACATGGGCATAAGCAAGGCGATGCTGATAGAGGAGGCCAAGCGTCAGATGCGCACGGAGTCGGGATGCCATTTCCTGTACAGGAAAGTCAATGGGGAGATTCGCGAGGCGTTCGGGACATTGAGCCGCCCCCTTTGCGGGAAGCACATCAACGGTCGCGGGGAAAGCCCTGAGCACAGGGGCTGCACCTGTTATTGGGACATGGAGCGTGGCGGGTTCCGCTCGTTCAGATGGGAGAACATCATAGCGGTTCTGTAGTCTCGGCCTCCTCGTCTGTGTGTTCCCTGGGGAGACCCAGGGAACAACAATGGCATAGTTGTATTATTTTTGCTGAAAATCAGAGCGTTCTTCTGAGAAAATCCGTATCTTTGTGATTGCATAGTCTAAATGACCATGCAGACATACAAGAAAGCGTATTTTCGTATATTCTCGGATGTGAACTTGGACACTTCACAAAAGTAGATGAGGATATTGGAAGGACGCTCTTTAGTTGTATTCGCTTTACACGCCATACAACTGTGGAGTTTCTATTCTGTATATTCAATCTACGGGGAGTCCAAGCCCTACATCCTGAATATTAAGAAGTAGAGGCTCCACTTTCGTTCCCTGTTGTTAAACAATCTCATTCGAGCCTGTGGGAAAACTAAATACATGAAGATGAAAACAAGGTTTTTCAGTAAGGTGATGCTCATTGTGGCATTATCCGTGTGCGGGGCGGTTGCTGCTTCCGCGCAGAACTTTTCAGTCGAAGCGACAGCTGGTGTCGGGTTCTCAAACTACAAGGCCGGAATTCTTGAAGAAGGCGGTACAGGCTTTCGAGTAGGGGCTATCGGGGAACTGCAAATCCCTAAAATCAAAGGACTATACGGAAATGCAGGACTCCTGCTGTCGTTGGAAAACTTGACATATGAAGATGCCGATGGTTATGGGAATTCAATGAATCCGTACTTCCTCAACATTCCGATTCATGTGGGATATAGTTATCGTTTTTTAGATAAATTATCAGCCTTTGCAGAGTTCGGCCCGTACATAGGCATTGGTCTTGGCGGAAACGCAAAATATAACAGCTTTGACTATGACGAAGAAACAGGAGAGGAGTTCACTACGAAGGAAAAGTACCCTCTTTTTAAAGCAGATGAAGAAGGGTACTGGTTTATGAAGCGTATGCAGTTTGGCTTGGGTATCAAAGTGGGTATTGTGGCGTACGAGCACTTTAAACTTTCTTTCGGATGGGATTGGGATTTACTGAAGCCGTTTGTTTCAACAGATGGTTTTGGCACTTCGGCAAACAAGCATAACAATGGTTATCTGAGCCTCAGTTACATATTCTAATTCACTGGTGTAGACAAGTCAAAGCCTCAACTTTGAAAAGCTCCTGTGCCTCTTTCACTGTTGAGGTTTTTCTTTTCATGTGGAACTCGATTCCATATTCGTAAAGTTGGCCTCATGGCAACAGGCCTTGATACAGTCACGGGCTTGGGGACAAGGATGACAAGCAACGCCAGCAAGCCGCCCTCCTTGGGCCTCGGCAGTGTGAAAGCCTCATCAATCACCGCATCCCCATTGGGGGCATACATCCCGTCACAGGTGCCCATCACGGAGCGCAGCTGGTACTCCGTCTCCCGCATGGGAGTGGGAGGCTTCTTGTGCCATAGCTGCCTCTGTGTCCCCCGGGGAAAGGAGACCTGCTTGGTTGCAGTGGTGAGGCGTGCTGTAATGGGCCAATAGTGGAACGTGGGGGCTGCGCGTCACTGCTCCTGACCTGGGGTCCCCTCTATAATGAAAACTCCTTTTTTATCCGCTGCACAGTTGATGGGCTGACATCGCATAGTTTGGCTGTGTTCCGCACGGAAGAGCCTTTTTTCAAGTGCTTTATGACACTTCGGTACTCCTCTGCCTTTTGCTCCTTGGGCTTCCTGTAGCCCTCTTTTCTGCCCATTTTGACGCCCTTCTCTATGGCTTGCCGTCTGCCTGAGTTCAGGCGGAACCTGATGTTCTCCCGTTCCAGTTCTGCGCAGGTTCCGAGGATGGATATGATGATGTTGAGGAACGGGTTTTTAGACCCGTCTGCCTGAAAGATACTCAGGCCTTCTTTTTGAAAATAGATGTTGAGGTTGTTGTCCTTGCATCGTCTGACATTGGCAAGCACCTCATCTACATTCCTGCCAAGTCTTGAAAGTTCGCTGATTAGCAATATGTCTATCTTCTCGGAAAGACAGTAGTCAAGACACTCGCACAGGACTTTGCGGTTTTCATTCTTGGTCACACCGGAGATATGTTCCTCAAACTTCTCTACGACTTCATAGTCGTTCTGTCCTGCGTATCTTGTCAGGTCGTTGATTTGCCTCTCTGTGGACTGCCTGTCGCCAGTGCTGCTGACGCGAGCATATATAACTGCCTTCTTCATGTTGCCTTGCCTCCTTTCGGGCAAAGATACGCAGTTTATCTTGTGTGTGCAAATAAATCAAAGAATAATATGAATACAAAACGGTGTGCTAAAATAATACCCTCACGGATTCATTTGAATACATTTCCTGAAGAATACATTTAAGGGCCGTTGCTTCCTCACGATGGCAGAGTGTCCGTCCTCCATGAAAACCTCCGTCTATGCCTTCCCGAACGGGCTTGAGACGCTGCTCCCGAACGGTCAGCCGAATCCAGCCGCACAACCCGTCTTGGGGATTCTCGCTCAGTTCAACGGCGGGGAACACGGCCTAATCAGAAGCCGCATGAAGCCAGGGACGGTTGGAGTATGGCGGCGTAGGGATTACTTGTTTCTGCCTTTGCGATATGAGGCGATTTTTTCTTGTGTCGCATTTGCCTTCCGTTCTGCAGGTGTCGTTTGGCGCCAGGGAGATTTTTCGGCCAGGTCCATTAACTGCCTTTTGGATGTCCGCCCAAGGTTTGTCAGCTTGGGCAGTTCTCCACGGCTGCGTTTTGATTTTATGGTGGCAGGGCTCAAACCTAAATATTCGGACAGTTCTTCATCTGTCAGCATATCAGGCATATTGTCCCATATAAACACTCTCCTTGGCCGTTGTGGTGGTTCGGTCAGGAATTTCACTGCAAATTCAAGGTTCCCGATGACTTCCAGTGTGGGCTTTCCACAAAAAGTATATGTGCCTAGGCCTTTTGCCAGGTGTGCCTGATACAGCCACTCTTGAATATTGGGTAAGTCCTGCTGCTTGTATATCTGAACACAGACCTCATACGAATGCTGCTTCAGCATAGACTCATGATGTTCGCCCAGGAGTTTTTCAAGGTCATCAAGATTCCCTGCGTGTATTATCAGTTCTGTAAAGTCTTCCATTTCCTCAATTTTTGGAGTATATGCCGTTTAACAGGTTCGCTTTCATTTGGGAAACTTTGTCATCATCGTCAGGCAGGGATGATATATATGCCTCCGTTGTCTTTGCCGAAGAATGCCCCATCGTCACTTTTATGTCGTATAGGCTTGCCCCTGCATCCTTGATGGATAAAGTAGCATGGGTGTGGCGGAAAAACTGGTACGAGATGTCCGTCCGGACTCCGCATTTTTTCGCCACGCACTTCAAGGTCTTTCCTATAGCCCTGACTGTGTTTGCCACCTGCTCTTCAGGAGGCAGCGGCGAATCTTTCTTCAGGATGTTGAAGATGTAGTTTTCAGGCTTGTCCTCATTGCCGTATAATTTTATCATTGTGCGGATTGCGTCCGTGACATGAACTGTAATGGGGACGATGTTCTCTGTCGTCCTGTAGGATTTCTGCCGTATAAATGTTATGCAGTTTGAGTTTTTATCGTAGTTCTGACCGTATGTCAGTTTGGCGATGTCTATCATATTCGCACCGTTCAGGAGGAACGAAAGTATCGCCAGGTCAAAGTTGCGCAACTGTCTTTTGAGCAGGTGGCCACGGTAATTCAGGAGAGTTTCAAGTTCCTTTTTGGTCAGGGCCTTTTTTGTCCTGCGTACGCCCTGTATTGTTACCTTGTCATCCCCACGCCCGAAAGGGTATGCCTCTTTCGGAATAGCCTCCTTTTGTATGGCGTAGTTGAACAGCGCCTTTATATACCTAAAGTGAGCGCTTACGGTGGCCTGACTGTCTCCCTTGTTTGTCAGGTATTCCTGATAATCACGGAGAAATTTCGCGTCAATCTGCACCAGTCTCAACTTGTCCCTGTCATTCCTTTTGGACAGGCCTTCATAGTAGGCCGCCATGCTGTTGTATATGCCCCTGTATTGTTTTACCGTCTTTGCAGAAGCCTTGATGTCATCCAGCCTTGCAAGGTAGGCCTCATTGCATTTTGACAGGTATATCAAGTCGCCGTTGGCATAGTGTCCGTTTTCGTATTCCGTCTTGATGTCTGAAGCCTGAAAGGGGATGCCTCGCTTTGTCAGAAACTCCACGGCATTATCAGCCCTTTGCATGACTTCATCCAGTCCGGCCCGCAATGTGGACAGGACAATGTCACTGTCGTTGCTGTCCTTCGAGGAGTCAAACATCTTGCTTTTCTTCTGCGTCCTGTTCTGAATGATGTCCCACTCGCATTCCGAAAACGCATACCCGGTGGATATGAGAGCCTGCTTGGAATTGTAGTATGCCATTATCTTTACAGGCATCTTGCCATCCTGCAAGGCGCGTCTAGTGTCAAGATAAAAACTTAATTTCGGCCGTTTCATACCCTTGTTTTATTTGCATAAGATTTGCATAAAAACATACAAAATTATGCAAATATATAAAAAATATTGTAAATATTCACAACATCAGATTCTTGCATATGTTTGTAATATATTGATTGATATGCATTTATGGTGAGGGGTGAAACGGGATGTGGTCGAACTCATAATCAGGGGGTCACAGGTTCAAGCCCTGTTGGGACCACATTAAAAATCAAGAGGTTACAGATTTTCTGCAGCCTCTTTTTTTATTTCCGATTTCCTCTGCCAGGGTTTCCATACCCCGCCTCCTTATCTTCTTGTCCTTTAACATATCCCGATTTTTACGGAAGAAGCTGGAGATATGCTGGCAAAATGTGAAGATATTGAATCCATACTTCCAAAATATGCTGTACAGGCATAATATATGCGCAGTTTCTGTGTATGTGGTAGAGGCGGTAAAGAAATAATACATATATTTGTCGGTTAAAACATATTATATGAAAGGCTCGAGAATCCTTAAAGAGACTTATAGCAGCCTTGGGAAAGGCTCACAGTATTTCGTTTTCAAAGTAAAGAAGCTGAGTTGGAAACAATGGCTTGTGGTCGCGGTGGCCGTTGTTGCGATAATTTGTCTGACAGTGTGGCTTTCACGTCCACAGCCGGCCGAAGAGGTGCTTCCGGTCGTGAACACCGAGACAGTGACCACACAGGATGTCATGATTTACGGCGAATATCCAGGGAATGTCCGTGCTCAGCAGTTCGTGGAGATCCGTGCGAGGGTGGAGGGGTATCTTGAGCAGATGCTCTTCGAGGAAGGAACCTATGTCCAGAAGAACCAGGTACTTTTCATCATAGATCCCCGTCAGTACAAGGCACAGGTCGAAAGGGCAAAGGCCCTGCTTGAAAAAAACAAGGCCCTTGCGATAAAGGCAAGGCGTGATTATGACCGTATCAAACCTCTGTATGACCAGAATGCGGCTAGCCAGCTGGATCTGGACAATGCCCTTGCGGCTTATGAAAGCGCAGAGGCGGAGGTACAGATGAGCGAGGCCGACCTCAAACAGGATGAACTTGCATTGAGCTATACTACTGTGCGGTCGCCTATCAGCGGGTATATCAGTGAAAGATATGTGGATATGGGTACGCTTGTCGGCCCTGGAGGACAGTCCCTCCTGGCTACAGTTGTGAAAAGCGATACGGTGCTGGTGGAATTCAAGATGACGGATCTGGACTATCAGAAGAGCAAGGCAAGGAATGTGAATATAGGGCAGAAGGACTCGCTACGGACATGGGATCCGTATGTGACTATCACTCTTGCTGATAAATCCGTCTATAAATACAGGGGGCTCGTGGACTTCGCTGACCCGCAGGTGGACTCGAAGTCCGGTACGTTTTCAGTACGTGCGGAGATACCGAACCCTGACAGGGAACTGCTTCCAGGACAGTTCACCAATGTGACTTTGCTCCTGGATGTGAGGGAAGACGCTGTGGCTGTCCCTACAAAAGCCCTTATGATAGAAAAGAGCGGGGCATATATCTTCGTACTGCGGAGTGACGGGGTTGCGGAAAAGCGTTTCGTGGAGACGGGGCCGGAGGTCGGCAACAAGACCGTTATCGAGAGGGGGCTTCTTCCTGGGGAACAGATTGTGGTGGAAGGGTACCACAAGCTCACACACGGCCAGAAGGCCATAAGGGCCAATTCCTGACGCTGGCGTCCGCCCATTCACTTGACAATCAAACTTGAATTTTATGAAATCTGATTTCTTTATAGACAGGCCAGTATTCTCGACGGTCATATCCGTCATTATTGTGCTTGTCGGACTCATAGGGCTGGCCATGCTGCCGGTGGACCAGTATCCGCCTATCGTGCCGCCGGTGGTCAAGGTATCGGCCTCATATCCTGGAGCGAGCGCCCAGACCGTAGCGCAGGCAGTAGCCACTCCTATCGAACAGGAACTGAACGGTACTCCGGGCATGCTCTACATGGAGTCCACCAACACCAATTCGGGAAGTTTCTCCGCCACCATTACATTCGATATCACCAGCAACCCGGACCTTGCTGCGGTGGAAGTGCAGAACCGTGTGAAGCTGGCGGAGTCCAGGCTCCCGGCTGAGGTCGTACAGAACGGAATATCGGTAGAGAAGGAGTCCGCTAGCAGGCTCATGACCATCACAGTCCTTTCGGACGACCCGAAATTCGATGAAATATATTTGAGCAACTATACAACACTCAATGTCCTGGATATGCTGCGACGGGTTCCCGGAGTGGGCGGCGTGTCCAATGTCGGCAGCCGCTATTATGCTATGCAGATATGGGTCCAGCCCGACAAACTGGCCAGTTTCGGGCTGACGGTCAAGGATCTGCAGAATGCCCTTAAAGACCAGAACAGGGAATCGGCGGCAGGAGTGCTCGGACAGCAGCCGATAAGCGATGTGGACATCACCATCCCTATTACCGCTACCGGAAGGCTGTCATCGGTGAGCGAGTTCGAGAACATTGTGGTAAGGGCAGGACAGGACGGATCCATAATAAGGATAAAGGATGTCGCCCGAGTATCTCTTGAGGCACAGTCGTATAATACGGAGAGCGGAATCAATGCGAGGAATGCCGCAGTGATGAATGTCTACCTGCTTCCGGGCGCGAATGCCATGGAGGTGGCGGACAACATACGCGCCACCATGGAGGAAATCAGCAAAGGCTTCCCGGAAGGGATGACTTATGATATACCTTTTGATGTAACAACATACATATCAGAGTCCATACACCATGTATACAAGACCCTCTTCGAGGCCCTGTTCCTTGTCATACTGGTTGTGTTCCTGTCATTGCAGAGCTGGAGGGCCACTTTAATACCGGCGATTGCGGTGCCTATATCGCTGGTGGGTACATTCGGGATAATGCTCATATTCGGGTTCTCTTTGAACATGATGACCCTGCTGGGGTTGATTCTTGCCATAGGTATAGTGGTCGATGACGCCATAGTAGTGGTGGAGAATGTGGACCGGATAATGGAGGAAGAGCACCTCTCCCCTTATGAGGCCACCAAGAAAGCCATGAGCGGTATCGGAGGTGCGCTGATTGCCATGTCCCTGGTACTGTGTGCCGTGTTTGTGCCGGTAAGTTTCCTGTCGGGAATCACTGGACAACTGTTCAGGCAGTTCACAGTGACTATTGCGGTGTCTGTGATCATATCCACGATAGTGGCCTTGACCCTGAGTCCTGTGATGTGCTCCATTTTCTTGAAGCCGCATGACCCCGGCAAGAAGAAAAACATAGTATTCAGAAAAATCAATGACGCTCTTGCAAAAGGGAACTCATTTTATGCCAGGATGATCCACACCAGCCTGAGGCACAGCCGCAGGATGTTCGCCTTTTTCGGGGTGGCCATCATAGGGATATGGGTTATGGGGAAGATTGTCCCGAGCAGCTTCATACCGAAAGAGGACCAGGGGTATTTTACAGTTGAGCTGGAGCTTCCTGTCGGTGCCACCCTTGAGAGGACGAGGGAGGTGACAGACAGGGCGATGGCATTCCTGCTCCGGCAGCATGACATACAGTATGTACTTAATGTGACCGGTTCCAGCCCAAGGCTCGGTACGAGCCAGGGCAACAGTACCCTTACCGTCATCATGAAACCATGGGATGAGAGGAAGGAAACGGATATCGAGAAGACGATGCAGCTTGTAAGGGATTCTCTTTCAGTGTATCCAGAGAGCAAGGTGTACATAAGCACGCCGGCCGTGATACCGGGTCTCGGATCTACAGGCGGTTTCTCGATGGTGCTTGAGGCCAGGGGCGATGCTACCTACGAGCAGTTGCAGGCCGCATCAGACACATTGCTATACTATGCTTCCCAAAGAAAGGAGCTCACCGGGCTGTCCTCCGGCCTTCAGAAGGACATCCCGCAGCTTTTCTTCGACGCAGACAGGGACAAGATACAGCTCCTGGGTGTGCCTCTTTCAGATGTGTTCTCGACACTCAAGACATTTACCGGTTCCCAGTATGTCAACGACTTCAACATGTTCAACCGTGTCTACCGCGTCTATCTCCAGGCGGAAGAGCCGTACAGAGCACACCAGAACAACCTCGGCCTTTTCTTTGTCCGCAGTTCCTCCGGGGCGATGATCCCGGTGACTGCCCTCGGTACAACCGAGTACACTACGGGGCCGGGAACCATCAAGAGGTTCAACATGTACTATTCAGCGACTATCAACGGAGAACCTGCGCACGGGACAAGTTCGGGGCAGGCCATGCAGATATTGGAGGAGATAGTGCATGAACATCTTCCTGACAATATAGGGATTGAGTGGAGCGGACTGTCATACCAGGAGAAGAAGGAAGGCGGCCAGACAGGGCTTGTCCTCGCTCTGGCCCTGCTGTTCGTGTTCTTGTTCCTTGCTGCCCAGTACGAGAGCTGGTCAGTTCCGGTGGCTGTCATACTTTCTCTGCCGATAGCCATTTTCGGAGCTTATCTCGGCGTGTGGATTCTTGGTATGGAGAGCAATATTTACTTCCAGATCGGTCTGGTGATGCTTGTCGGCCTTGTCGCAAAGAATGCGATACTTATAGTGGAGTTCGCGAAGGAGGAGGTGGAGAAAGGAAAGCCTCTTGAGGAAGCGGCTGTAACGGCGGCACACTTGAGGTTCCGTCCTATAGTCATGACTTCACTTGCCTTTATCCTGGGCATGCTGCCTTTGGTCTTTGCGACGGGTCCAGGTTCGGAAAGCCGCCAGAATATAGGTACCGGGGTGTTCTTCGGAATGATTGTGGCAATCAGCGCCGGCATAGTGTTCGTGCCGTTCTTCTTTGTATGGATATATAAGATGAAAAAGAAATTATCTGCGAGGAAGCGCAGGAAAATGAGCCTGCCGGGAAACGGGGCCGCCATAGTGGCCGCGGTGCTTGTGTCAGGGATGTCTGTGTGGTCATGCTCCCCGGCAAAGCATTGTACTGAGCCGGAGCTGGATCTGCCGGGCCAATATACTCCAGGGAGCGGTACGGATTCGCTGACAATAGCAGATATGGATTGGTGGAAGCTGTATGCCGATACCACTTTGCAGAGGCTCATCTCGGATGCTCTCGAGTACAACAAGGACATGCTTGTTGCCGCCGAACGCGTCAGGGAGCTCGAGTACAGGTACAGGATACAGCGTTCGGCCCTTTGGCCGTCGGTTACTGCCGAGGCTTATGCCAATAACGAGTACAACAACTACGGAGGAAATGATCCGGAGCCGGATGATCCTGAAATCGGTATTCCCAAACTGTCCCTCAGCTGGGAGATAGACCTTTGGGGGCATCTCAGGTGGGCGAGCCGTGAGAGGCTTGCGGAGTACTTGTCTGGCATCGAAGCGAGGAGGGCCTTGAAGATGACGCTTGTATCCGATGTTGCCCGGGCATATTACGAGCTTCTTGCGCTGGACAACGAGCTCAATATCGTACGGAGGACGCTCAATACCAGACAGGCAGGCGTGAATACCGCAAAAATAAGGTTTGAAGGCGGCCTTACTTCTGAAGTCCCTTATCAGCAGTCTCTGGTGGAACTTGCTTCCACGGCCTCGCTGGTCCCGGACCTGGAGACCAGGGTGGCGATGAAAGAAAGCGAACTCGCTTTCCTTACCGGATCATATCCGAAAACGATAGAAAGGGAAAGGGCCCTGCTTGAGCTCTCTTACAACAAGGAAGTCCCTGTCGGGGTTCCGTCCCAGCTTCTTGAGCGGCGTCCGGATGTCAGGGAGGCGTATCAGGACCTGCTTGCCGCCCAGGCGGCAGTAGGCGTCGCTCATGCGGAAAGGTTCCCTTCGTTCGTGATAGACCTTACCGGAGGACTTGAAAGCAATTCTTTCGGAGACCTTCTCAAATCCCCGTTTTATTATGCGGCGGCTTCATTCGCCTCGCCTATATTCCAGTTCGGCAAGAAAAAGTCCCAGTTTAAGGCAGCCGTTGCCCGGTATAACCAGTCGAGGTACAGTTATGAGAAGACAGTGATGCAGGCTTTCAGGGAAGTGTATGACGCATCTGTGAATTTCAGTTCCGCGAGGAAGAACACGGGGCTTAAGTTCGACCTGCAGGAGGCTACCCGCAAGTATGTCAGCCTTACCATGAGCCAGTATATAAACGGTGCTATCAATTATCTGGACCTTCTGGATGCGCAGAGGGCATATTTCGATGCCCAGGTGGAACTGAGCAATGCAATAATGAACGAGCATCTTGCACTGGTGGATCTGTATAAGGCTCTCGGGGGCGGCTGGTAGGTGGGGATCCGTACGTAGTTTCGAAGAAAAAGTCATTTATTTTCACATCGTAAGTATATATTGACTACCTTTGTCGAAAATTTCTAGACCATGGACTTAAGCACTACCCACAAGGCCCATCCCTGGCATGGGATTTCGCTTGGAAAAGAAGCGCCGGACGAGGTGACGGCATTTATAGAAATAGTTCCTACGGATACGGTCAAGTATGAAGTGGACAAGGAGTCCGGCTATCTTTCCCTGGACCGGCCTCAGAAATTCTCTAATATCGTCCCTTCCCTTTACGGGTTCCTTCCGCAGACATACTGCAGTGACAGGATGGCCGAACTGACCAATAAGGTCCTTGCCCGCTATGACGTGGAGGGGGACGGGGATCCTCTTGACATCTGTGTACTTACGGAAAAGGATGTCACCCATGGCGACATAATAGTAAAGGCGCATCCAATAGGAGGGCTGCGTCTCCTGGACCACAATCAGGCAGACGACAAGATCATCGCAGTACTCAAGAACGATGCCGTTTACGGGGCCTATACGGACATCGATCAGCTTCCGAAAGATATCATCCGCCGTCTGGTCCATTACTTTACCACGTATAAGGATATTCCTGGGGAGAACACAAAAAGGATGGTATTCGTGAACCTGTACGGTCCCGATGAGGCGAAAGATGTGATCCGCAGATCAATGGAGGACTACCGGAACTATGTCTCTACGCATTGAGGTTTTTGTTTTCAGGAAAATACAAGAAGTATCAGCTGGGCCGTTATGACTCTGACGAAAATTGCAAGGGGGTAGACCGTAGCGTATGCCACAGATGGTTCATCCCCTTTTACCGTAGTGTTTGCGTAGTTCAGGGCCATAGGGTTGGCCATGCTCCCGCAGAGCATGCCTACGTTGCGGGCATAGTCCACCTTGAATAATTTTCCTGCGATAATTCCTACTATCATGACCGGGACGACAGCCAGGGCAAGCCCGAGTGCTACCCATATCAGTCCTTCCTTGCAGAAGACCGTCTCGAAGAAATGTTCTCCGGATGCCAGTCCGAGCCCTGCGAGATATGTGGTTATCCCAAGCTGCCTTATCATGAGGTTGGCGCTCTGTGTCGTGTATGTCGTCAGGTGGAAACGCGGGCCGAATGCCCCCATGAGGATGCCGACAATGATTGGCCCGCCTGCCAGCCCGAGCTTGATCGGCATACTCATCCCCGGGATCATGACCGGTATAGCTCCGAGCAGAAGGCCCAGGACCAGCCCGATGAAGATCGCTATCAGGTTCGGGTTGTCCAATTCCCTGGCCTCGTTGCCGAGGATCTTGCTGCAGTTGTCAATTGCTTTCGCTTCACCCACTATGGTCAGCCTGTCTCCGCTCTGAAGCCGGAGGGAGGGTGACGCCACGAGGTTTATACCGGCCCTGTTAATTCTTGTGATGTTTATGCCATAGGCGTTGCGCAGCCTCAGGGAGCCGAGCTTCACCCCGTCCATTTTGCTGTTGGTGACAAGGACGTGCCTTGAGACCAGAAGACTGTCGATTGCGTTCCAGTCTATGTCCGGGCGGTTCCAGTCAGTATCTTCCTGTTCCCCGAATATTGTTTTGATGCTGTCTACCTCGCTTTTTCCGGATATTATCAGGAGATGGTCGTTCTTGTAAATCCTGGTGTCAGACGTCGGGATCGAAACCTTTCCGTCATGCCATGCCCTTGAAATCACGAAATGCATGTCCAGAGGGTGCATTATTTCTTTTATCGTCTTGCCGTATACTGCGGGGTTGCTCACATGGTATTCACCTACGTATGTCTTGTCATCATGGTTGCCTGCTGACTTGTCATCGCCTTTCAGAAACATCTTTTTCAGCATGATTATGGCGAATATGACCCCTATAACACCCAGAGGATAAGCCACGGCGCAGGCCAGGGCCATTCTTGCAACACCCTCGCTGTCATCCGGGCGGATCTGCAGGATTGCCTGCTGTGCGGCCCCGAGCATCGGAGTGTTGGTGACGGCTCCGGAAAGGAGCCCCATAAGGTCGGAAAGGGATATGTTTGACGTCCAGCTCAGCGTAACTGTGAATGCGAGTCCTATGAATATGAGTGTCAGGGACATCAGGTTGAGTTTCACCCCACCTTTCTTCAGGGAGGAGAAAAAGCCTGGCCCGACTTGCAGGCCGAGGGCATATACGAAGATTATCAGCCCGAAGTTTTGGGCGAAGTCCAGCATGTCCTTGTCTATTTTCAGGCCGAAGTGGCCCGCCAGAATACCGATGAAGAAAACAAAGGTGACTCCGAGCGAAATGCCGAAGAATTTTATCCTTCCGAGGTACAGGCCCAGAGCACACACGAGAGACAGCACAATCACTGCCTGGATTACGGACGGCTCGAACAGTATTTCCTGAATATATTCCATTTTTTCCTGATTCGGGGAAGCACAGGCCAGTCAATATAGTATCAGTCCCAGTATGCCTCCCGCTATTATACTTATTATGGGGCTCACTTTCCACCACCATGATGCTGCAAACGCTGCGGAGAACAGCACCCAGCTTTTCCAGTCCGGGAAGTTGTCCGGAGTGACCAGGATTACTGCGGCTGCACCGATGAGCCCGGCCACTGTCGGCTTGAGTCCGGTGAGCACGCCCTCCATGATATGGTTGTTCTGGAACTTGTTGTACATCTTGCATATTACCAGCACCAGGATAAAGGATGGAAGCACTACTGCAGTGGAAGCCGTGAATGATCCCAGGATACACATGAACTCCGGAGCACCGGACTGCTGCAACACGCTGTAGCCTATGTAGGTGGCACTGTTGATCCCTATCGGCCCCGGTGTCATCTGTGAAATGGCGACAATGTCGGTGAATGTCTGTTCGTCAATCCAGCCGTGTACGGACACCACCTGAGCCTGGATCAGGGACAGCATCGCATAACCTCCTCCGATTGTGAAGAGACCTATAATGAAGAATGTCGTGAACAGCTGGACGAAAATCATTTCCCGTCCTCCCTTTTACGGCTTTCCCGGTACTTGACTATTGAATAGGAAACTATGATGGTGACTATCAGTATGTATATAGGTGACACCTTCAGGAAAGCCACCAGCAGTATGGTGGCGATGGACATTCCCCACATCCACCATGTCCTGTTCGATTTGCGCGCCATCTGCAGCATCGGGACCGCTATGAGCGCGACCACCACGGGGCGGATGCCGCTGAATATCCGTATCACTACAGGATGGTCCTGGAATCCGGAAAAAGCCATTGCGATGATGAGTATCGTAAGGAATGGGGGTGTGATGCTGCCGAGGGTCGCGACTATGCTGCCTTTGGTCCCCTTGAGCCTGTATCCGACAAAGATCGATATGTTCACCGCCAGCAGCCCGGGTGCAGACTGGGAAAGGGCAATAATGTCCGGAAAGTCCTCTTCGCCCATCCATCCTTTTTTCACGATTTCATCTTTAACCAGAGGTATCATGGCATACCCTCCACCGATCGTAAATGCTCCGATCTTGGCAAAAGTGCTGAAAATCTGTAGGTAAGATGCCATGAACGTAAACTTGTATAGTCGACAATAGAATCTCTGTCTGCAAAGGTGGGAAAAATATTTCAAAAAAAACTCAAAAAAATTTGGAGAGTTGAAAAAAGTCCGTATCTTTGCAGCCCGTTTGAGAAATAACGGCAGCTATTTGACAATGATGAAAGACTAAAGTACAATACAAGCAGTAAAGTACCAAACAATGAGAGAGCGTTAAATTCTTTTGAGAATGAATCAATCGATGCTAGGAAAATAAAGACATTTATACAAAGAAGAGTTTGATCCTGGCTCAGGATGAACGCTAGCGGCAGGCTTAACACATGCAAG
>CALVCB010000033.1 GCA_944325965.1 uncultured Bacteroidales bacterium | reverse complement strand
AGAACCCTTACCAGGGCGGTCCTCAGGGCGGCAGCAACGGCCCGGACAACCAGGGACCTGACGAGCAGTAACACCCCCCTTCCGGGGCATTCCCCGGGTCACCATATAAAAAGACGGAATCCAGACGGATTCCGTCTTTTTTTCGTATTGCCATGCCACCGGACTGCAAGACAGTATGGAAAAAAGCCGGCCTCACAGACCGGAAAAAGAACAGCACACAGTCAAGATCCCTCCCGGCTGTACTTCCATGGTATCGGCAACGGCAGGAGGGCCGTGCCGGAAAGGGCAGCAGAAAGGGGATCAGTCTCCGTCACCTCTCACAGGAAAGCTTCATCCAGGTACAGGGATCGTCCTGCTGCGCATCAGGAATACCGTCTATAAGCTTGCCGCCTTTCCGGAGTTCAACATTGACACCAACGGTTTTACTGTACGGGGGACGACGCAGCCCAAGCCTGTTCCAGGGTATCCGTAACGATGCAGTTCCTGATACCAGGTCTTCTGAAACCCTAATCTGCCTGTACCCAGCTTTTCCCGGATACAGAGATACAACAATACCGTATTGCTGTAAATCCGCAGATTTAGGATTCTGGTTTATAGAGCATGATACTAAAAGATGCGACCTGTCATAAGTGAATACTATGGAACAGTCTATATCTGCCGAATGCCCAAGGAAAAGCACGTTAGACTCCGGCAGCCTGATAGCGTCATGAGGGATATCTCCCGCAACATGACGAACAGCCCTTATATCCCTTACAGGATAGCCCTTGATGACTTTTACGGAATTCCAGCCATACGCCTTACCGATAGAACCCACCGCCAGAACAGTTCCATCATCCAAAACTGAGACGGAATTCCATATCGAATGCTGTCCCGGCATTATATTGAACGGATTTGTTATCGACTTGAAGTTGCGTGCGCCGCTGTCACCTACGGCAACAAACATATCAAAATATTGCAAGTCTGTGACTTCCGGAGAATGATTCCCCTGATACGATGCTACTGTTTCGCCCCATGGAAGTTTCCGGAGATACGGGGCAGCAGATATAAGGTTCCTGTCAGGGGTAGACTGGAATATTATACCTCTGCGGGAGTCGCTGCCGCCTACATATCCGCCTTTCCATCTATCCTTGACAGAAGTACGTATTGTAGTCGCGACAAAATTCCGGTATCCGGACCAGCCGTTATCCTCGATGATCACTGCAATAGAATCCCCTCCATGAAGAAGTGCCGGCACCGGCATCCCGTCCCGGCTGCCTGCCCTGTAGCATACTTTCTCAGGGGCAGACCAGGTAAGGCCACTGTCTTCCGACACACTCACGGAAATGCACTGTTCATCACTTTCCGTATACCTGCTCTCATCTGCAAAATAGCACTGTACAAGTCCATCATCAAGCTCGGCAAAGGACGGTTCCCAGCACCCGTCACCGAATGTATGGCATGCGTCATAAACGGACACGGGGCCTTCCCATGCCTTGCCGTTATCCGTACTCCTCATAACACGGATGCCGAAGAGCCTATCAGGCGAATACGGCGGGACCGGACGTGGATTGAACCCTATTAGAATGGTCCCGCCTGACAGCTGGATGAGGTCAGGAGCCGCATAGAAAAACTTTTCCGGGGGCATTGCGATGCACTCCGGGGCACTCCATGTCGACCCGCTGTCCATGCTGTACGATACGGAAATCCCCTGCCCCGACTCAGCCACAGCGAGCAGCCTTCCGTCATTCAGCTGTATTATCCGGGAATAGTTCCCTTCAGGGAAAACAGTAGTAAGGCTGCCTGTATCCCAGAATATCCTGGATCTGCTGTCATTGGATGCCCGGCATCCGGCAAGGCATTGGCCTGAAAAGATAAAAGACGCACACAGTGCACAGAAAAAACACTTTTTCATACCATGGACTAAAAAAACTGTACCGGAATGGCATGAAAACATCCCGGTACAGAAACAGGATATAACAGGAAAAAATTACTTCTGGACGGAAATCCCCGCTTTCATCAGGAAGACATTATACGGAAGCCACTGGGACATAGTATAATAAATAACATTCCCTTCGATATGCGGATGGATATATGACCCGTAAAGCTGGCTGTACTCGGATCCCGACACAAGCACCCTCTCTACGGACCACGGACCTGTTATTTCTTCTGCAGACCTGTAGCAGATGGCATATTCCTCAGAATCGAAATACAAGACAAGCCACATGCCGTATTCCTCGAGCCAGATAAACGAGAGTTCCCCTACCGTCCCGTCAATAAGGACCGTAGCGGCTTTTTCGTCACCCTTTACCCACTCCCCGTCAGTCCCGTTCCAGAACTCGTATGAAGACTTGTCCAATATGTCCCCGTACCGGAATCTCGCCAGATACGCACTTCCGGAGCGGCCTATATGGGTCCCTATCATATAGCACCAGCCATCTTTTTTCGCATAGCCCACCATGCCGAAATTCGAATCACAGTCGAATTCGATACGGTCCCGGCAGCTTGTCCATGTCCTGCCCCCGTCTTCCGAAGAATATATGGAAGAATAATTCAGAGGATCATAATCCTGACCTACCTGCCAGTACATGTAATGGACATACTGCTTTCCGTCAAGCGAAACCGCCGCTGTCGGGATTGAAGTAAAAAGCCTGTCCCCTGTCCTGGGAATAATCTCTACGGCCCTGTCGGGATCCGATCCGTCCGTAAGCATTCCGTCAAAAGAAAGCCCGTCGTCCAGGTCTGTATCAGAAGAGAAGGCAAGGACATTGGAGCGCCAGTCGGAAGCGGCCCCTGGTCCACCTCCGGTAACAGGGCGGAAATCGGCACCGTATGTATCGCCGAAGAAAAGTCCGTAAGTACCGGAAGAAATCTCCCAGATGATGCCGAGATCCGTACCTCCCACATTCCATCTGCTGTCTGTTTCGTTCGGACACGGTATGCCGGAACGGATGATATCAGGATTGCCTGTAACACCCGCCACTTTGCCGTAGTCGAACAAAATAAGGTCACCCTTGCCTTCCTCTCTTACCGGCGGCCTGGCATCACGTCTTCCATCCGGTTCAGACGATGCACAGCTGATGTAAGACATCATGCCCACGGCCGCAGCAAGAAAAGAAATTTTTGTCAAGTCCATTGTCAATACATTTTTTCTATAAGACCTCCGAACCGGAGATATTTCCTGTACATACCTTCATAATAGTCATGTCTGTCCGGTCTCGGAACATAACACCTGTCGGTTCCGCTTCCCATCGCCTTCTGTGCTGACCGGACATCCGGCCAGATACCGGCTGCAACCGCAGCAAGCATCGCGGCTCCCAAAGCACAGGTCTGGTCCGTAGCGACAACACTGATAGGTTTTCCAAGCACATCGCTCAGAATCTGCATCACATAAGGCGATTTCCTTGAAATTCCTCCAGTGGCGATAATGGAATCTATCCTGACACCTTCCTCGGCATAACGCTCGACTATGGCCCGGGAACCGAAAGCAGTCGCTTCCACAAGGGACTTGAAAAGAGCAGGGGCACCGGTTCCGAGGGTCAGACCGCATACGGCCCCCTTGAGACTCTGGTCAGCATCCGGGGTCCGTCGCCCGTTCATCCAGTCAACCGACAGGACATCCGTATCAGGCAGTGCCGCAGCAGCTTCCGACAATGCGGGGATCACAGCCGCATCAATGTCTGCGGCATCAGGAAGCAATGTGCGCACCGGCCACATCAGCATATTCTTGAACCATGCATATATGTCCCCGAAAGCGGACTGTCCGGCTTCAAATCCGACGAACCCTGGAAGTACAGATCCGTCGACCTGTCCGCAAATCCCTCTTACCGGACTGTCGGGAAGGCACTCCCTATCAGCGACAAGAATATCACAGGTGGAAGTTCCCATTATTCTCGTAAGGACATTCGGGGCTATACACGCACCGACTGCTCCGACATGAGCGTCAATCGCGCCTACGCCGACTACTGTAGTCTCCGGCAGGCCGAGCCTTGCGGCAAACTCACGGGAAATGGTTCCGGCCCTGTTATCCGAGGTCAAGGTATCCCTGAACAGACGGTCATGCCAGCCTGAAAGAAGAGGATCAACGGCAGTCAGGAACTCATCCGAAGGCAATCCTCCCCATTCATCTCTCCACATCGCCTTATGTCCCGCTGCACATCGGTTTCTTGCCATGCGCTCAGGGGAAGTATTGCCAGTGAGCAGAGCCGACATCCAGTCGGAATGTTCAACCCAGGAATATGCGGCACGGCGCACTGCAGGATTGGTACGGAGAATATGAAGGACCTTGGACCATACCCATTCCGCCGAATATGTCCCGCCGGAATATGAAGTATAGTCTGTATTCCATGACTTGGCCGTCTCATTGATCCTGCGAGCCTCCTCTTTGGCGGTATGGTCTTTCCACAGGATGAACATGGCATCAGGTTCTTCCCGGAATTCCGGAAGCAGGGACAGCGGAGTACCGTTCCTGTCAGTCAGGACAGGAGTACTGCCCGTAGTATCGAATGATATGCCGCGCACTGACGCGGCAACCTCACCGCCTGCCTGGGCAAGCACATCCTTTACCACACACTCCAAAGACTCGATATAATCCATAGGATGCTGTCTGTAGCAGTCTTCTGAAGGAGATACATAAAGTCCTGCCTTCCATCTCGGATAGGCGCATACGGATGTAGACAGCACCGTACCGTTCTCCGCGTCCACAAGGACAGCACGGCAGGAGTCGGTACCATAATCGACCCCTATCACATATTTCCTGTCAGTCGGCGTCATATTTACGGCAGATTACAAATGCATAGAAGGTAACTACGGCGAATGCGATTCCAGGGACAACGTATGCATACGCAATGCTTCCTATAGAATCGGAAACTATGCCCTGTATCTGTGTCAGCACTGCAGCTCCTGCAATCGCCATGACCATTCCGGACCCGCCGAACTTCGTATCTTCCCCGAGCCCTTTGACACCCATACTGTAGATTGTCGGGAACATAAGAGACATGCAGCCAGAAATGCACATAAGGGCGTACAGGCCGAGTAGGTTGTGGGAGAAGGCGGCAATCATGCAGCAGCAGATGGCTATCACACCCACCCATGCCAGCAGATTGCGCGGCTTGATCCACTTCATCAGCCAGGTGCACAGGAAACGGGCTATGACGAACAATATCAAGGACATGATATAATACGTGGCACCAGCCTGTTCAGCAGTACGTGGCAGCAAGGCGTCCAGACCGATAAATTCGCAGAAATTGTAGAACCCGGCACCTACCGGCTCGACATTTCTCAATGCATCCATAATACTGGCGGTAGAAGCATCAGGACCGAGGGAACTTACAACGGAATCCAGATGCAGATTCTGCATCGCATACCTGATTACGAAGGACCACGTAGCTATCTGGGCACCCATGTAGAAGAACTGGGCTACCACGCCCCACACGTAGTTGCCGTTGTGGAGCAGCCGCTTGACGGAGCCCTTGAAATCGACATTCTTGTCATCTTCCTTAAGGTCAGGCATCCTGGTAAGCCAGATGGCCGCAAGTATCACGAGCATTATGGCCCCGAGCACCATATAGGTAGTGGTAACCGCCTCCAGCTCCTGCCCCTGTATCCGCACCAGCTCTTCCTGAGGGAGGGCCATCCTTTCCGATGCGGACATTGAATTCAGCTGGGAAAGGATGAACACCTGTGAAATGACAACGCCGGCAATGGCCCCGAACGGATTGAACGACTGGGAGAAATTCAGCCTTCTGGTAGCCGTTTCCTTTGGCCCGATAGCCACAACGTATGAGTTGGTAGCCGTCTCGAGTATGGAAAGCCCTGCGAACAATACGAATATCGCAAGCAGGAACATAAAGAACCCGAAATTCACATTGCCTGCTGAAACGAGCATTGCAGGATAGAAGAGGAATGTTCCTATTGCATACATGAAAAGCCCCAGCATCACTCCCGACCTATAAGAGAAACGCTTGATGAAAATGGCTCCCGGAACAGCGAAACATCCGTATCCGAGAAGGTAGCACACTACCTGTATCCAGGCAGTCTTGCTGTCTGACAGACTCATGATCCTTTTGAAAGCCGCCAGCATGGTATCTGTAAGGTTGTTCGGAACAGCCCACGCAAAAAACAGCGTAGTCAGGAGAATGAACGGCCAGAGAATATTTTTAGGGATCAGTGGTTGCTTTTCCATATATCCAAAGTCGTTATCTGCCTATACCGAATCGTGTCACTATATCATCAAGACTGATTCCGAAAATCGCCTTGACCATCACCTCTATATCTTCCGGACTGCCCTGGAAATGCATCGTGAACTGCTCGTGTTCAAGCGATTCCCCTGGTCTCAAGGCAGCTCCTGGAGATGAAGTCTCTATCTCGTAGAACGGCCCCATGACAGTACCGTCATCAGTAGGCCCGTCATTGTACGAGTTGATCACATCTCCATCGAACGGGTTGTCCTGGTGGCCCCACTGTCCGTTTACATAATCCGCATCCCCTTCCGGAAGTGTATATTTGAGTATGGTGAGGACACCTTTTTCAGAGTCATAGCTGCCGCACAGATCCTTTGCACTGCCGGCAGGAAGCCCCAGCTTGGTACGGCACTTGCCGTCAATCTTAAAATAGAATACTCCTGAATCTTCGACAAGCCTGTCCGCCGGGATTTTCCCGAAATATTCGTCATTGATCTTCTTGCCCTCAAAATCCTTGTTATAAGGTATGAACACAGTAGTGGTCGGAGTCGGGTTGAACATTCCGAGAAGCCATATGGACGGGATGCCTGTCTCCTTCTTCCACTCGTTATGCCCCATGTTCTTTATGACATTCACGGTCCTGTACGCTACCGACGCCACGCCTTCAGGGATCCTGATACCGAGGACATTCTCCATTTCACCGGTACCGAGGAGTTCCACATCCCTCCTGATGCCGATATTGAATACCATATCGGATGCCGACGTAAGCACACATGAGTGGGAGAAAGACACCTTCGAGGAATCGCCCGAGATTACTTTGTAGGCATCGGTATCGATCGCTGCCGGCACCTTCCAGTTGGAGTATACCTGCTCGTCCCCTTTTTTGAAATAAAACGAATTAGGCCCGCCTTCCGGTCCTATCCAGAAACGTTCCTCTCCACCTACCGGATTGAACTGCGGATTCACTTCTCCGGCCTCAATGAATCTATAATTGATCCAGCCGAAACTGTCACCGTTTTCCCCTGCAGCGGAACTTGTCATTACCCTGCCCTGATAGCCGGGAGCTACAAGCACACGTGACTGTCCGTCTTTGCTGACAAGCTCCAGTGTTTCTATATCATGCTTATGCAGAAAATCGCAATCGTATTTATATGTACCCATTTCAGGCGCTTTTTCTGCATCGGAGCAGGCAGCCGCGAGGGCTGCCGCCGATGCAATCGATAAAATGTTTAATCCTTTTCTGAACATCTTCTGTACTTTTTTAACGGTAAAGAGGCCCGTACGACTTGCATGCCCTGTAGTCTGAACCTTCAGGATCAGATCCGAACGCCGTCCATGCCGACGGCCTGAAAATCTGTTCTTCTGGCACATTGTGCATGCAAACCGGGATACGGAGCATGGAAGCAAGGGTTATCATGTCGGCTCCGACATGTCCGTAACTGATGGCACCGTGGTTGGCTCCCCAGTTGTTCATGACCGAATACACATCCTTGAAATGTCCTTTACCGGTCAGGCGCGGCGCAAAGAATGTGGTCGGCCATGTCTTGTCGGTCCTTTCATTGATAATCTCGAAAATCTCCCGGTCTACATTGACAGCCCAGCCTTCCGCTATCTGAAGCACAGGCCCCAGTCCCTTGATGAAATTCAAACGGCACATCGTAACAGGCATCTCGCCCTGCGTCAGGAACTGGGACGAATATCCGCCTCCCCGCATATATTCCCTGCCGGAAGGATACCATGTAACGGCCTTGAGACACTCCTCCACATCTTTGTCGCTGATTTCCCAGAAATGCTTCATCACAGGAGCCCCGTCCGCATCAAGCTGACGCCCGGTCGCATCCAGAGTGCATGAACCTGAATTTATCAGGTGGATGATGCCGTTTGCAGCCCTGCCTTCCAGTTCCTTTCCGGTGACACGTTTCACTGCCGCCGGAGACCAGTAGGTCCTCACGTCCGCAAATATCTGTGCCCTTCCTGTAAGAAGATGCAGAAGGAGCATTGTCGCACCGTTGAGAGTATCGTTTTCAGTGGCGAACGGAACAGGCTCCCTGATTCCGTTCCAGTCGAACGAGGTATTCAGAAGCGTCTCTGAAAAATCACCGTCAGGACGGAAATCGGTCCACTGCCTCTGCCCCTGGAATCCTCCGGAAATGGCATTATGGCCGGCAGCCTCTTCTTCAAAGCCCATTGAGGCAAGCTTAGGGTTGCCTTTCATAAGATCCCTGAATATCATTGTCATCTTGACTACGTATTCCCAGATCTCGTCTTTCTTCTCGCGAGGGTAAATCAGATGCTCCGGATTGCAGTCCTTGCCTTCATTAGGCTTGCAGTATTTTTCAACCCACTCCATCGCTCTGGCAAACTCGTCCTTATCGTATATCCCGAGACTTATCCTGCGTTCGATCTCAGAGCAGTCGACAGCTTCGTTGCGCATTCCGAGATATTCCTGGAAAAAGTCGGCATTAGGCATGGAACCTGCGATTCCCATTGATACTGAGCCGATTGAAAGATAAGACTTTCCTCTCATCTGCATAACGGCTACGGCAGCCTCGCCGAATAGCAGGAGTTTTCTGCGTACATCATCGGGGATAACGGAATCAGTGACATCCTGAACATCAGAACCGTATATTCCGAATGCCGGAAGGCCTTTCTGGTTGTGTCCGGCAAGCGCCGAAGCGAGATAGACCGCTCCAGGACGCTCTGTGCCGTTGAAACCCCAGATAGCTTTAGGCATCAGCGGATCCATGTCGATAGTCTCGGCGCCATAGCACCAGCATGGGGTCACTGAAATCACGGCACCGACATTCTCGGACTTGAATTTCTCGGTAGCGGCGGCAGCTTCCGCTACCCCGCCTATCGTAGTATCCGCTATAACACACTCTACAGGCGTGCCGTCAGAGTATCTCAGGTTCTCCGAATACAGTTCAGCCACTCTGAGGGCAAGTTCCATGGTCATATCTTCAAGAGACTCCCTGATACCGCCCCGGCGTCCGTCTATAATAGGACGGATACCGATTTTTGGATATTTGTTTTTTGACATCTTATTATGGTTTAATTAAATGTTTCAGATCAATCGCCAGAAGTAGGAGTCGTCCATCCAGGGCTCTGCACCAGATATTGCGGACGCTTGTCAATCTCCGTCTGGTCTACAGGGAAGAAATAGTGCTTAGGAGCTTCAAATACCCTGTCCTCTACATAGGTCCTCTGGTAGAATGCAGGATCCTGCAGGCTCGTACCGGCCATGATATTCATAGAGTGGACAGGCTTGTTTTCCGTATTCTCGGCATCTTTCCAGCGCCGGACATCGAAGAACCTGTGCAACTCGAATGCAAGTTCTACCCTTCTCTCATGCTTGATCCTGTCACGCATCTCTTCTTTTGAGAGTCCGGAAGGAAGGTCAGGCAGACCGGCCCTGTTCCTTATGGCATTTACGGCATCATAGACCTCTGTAGTCGGTCCGCTGTATTCGTTGAGTGCTTCTGCGTAATTCAGATAGATTTCACCGAGCCTGATATACACCCACTGCTGCACCGGACAAAACTGGAACGGCACTACGGTAGGATAGATCAGCTTCTTGATCAGATAGCCCGTCTTGCAGTAGTCCGATCCTGCATTATTCTTTCCGTCAACTCCGGTAGACCAGAACTCCAACTGGTGAGGCTCTGTCCAGTTTGACTCCCTTGACTTGCCCCAGATGGCCCCGCTGAAATTTATGGATGCGTAGAAACGTGGTTCCCGGTTTACATACATATTGCTGACCCCGGCTTCCCATCTGTTCGGATAGCTCGTGTCGGTAAATCCGTCCTCACGGTATCCTGATTCAGCATTGATTATAGGAGTCATGCCGTTGTCTTCATACCCCAGGATAGGAGTGGATCCGTCGGACATTTCGTATGCGTCCACCATTTCCTGTGTAGGATTCAGGATGGAGAAACATCCGAATGAAATCGGATTGGCACAGTTCTCCCAATGATCGTAAGTACCTATATTCTTTGCCCACAGGATTTCTTCATTCCAGTTCTGGTTGAAGATATTCTGATAGTTGGTAACCGGATCGGAATCCCTGTCATACAGTTTCACATAACCTGTAGCGGCAGCCTCGTCAAGGCACAGCTTGGCGGCATCGGCCGCTGCTTTCCATTTCTCCGCATCCTCTACCTGTGATATGAGAGGAGTTCCGTCGGTATCCAAGAACATGCTCATATCTGTATTCCCGTTATATAGAGGAGAAGCTATGTAAAGCAAGACCCTTGACCTCAGACCAAGTGCTGCCATAGAAGTTGCCCTCCCTATATCCCCGTCTTGAGTAGCATGATCGACATAAGGCCTGTCTTTCAGAAGCTCATATGCCCGCATACAGTCATCGGCAATGAACTGGGCCACCTGGTCGGCAGGAGCCCTCCGTATAGAAAGCATGTCGTCCTCCGGATTCAGGTAATGGTCGAGGATAGGAATAGGCCCGTACGCTCTGAAAGCCAGAAAATGATACCATGCGCGGAGAAAATACGCCTCCCCTTTCCAGTGATCCTTCTCATCTTGGGAAGTAGGACAGTTGTCAACTTTTGCAAGAAACATGTTCACTTTCCTGATTGCCATATACGACTCAGGCCATATCTGTGTACGGCTGATGTCACTTGGGCTCCAGCCACCGTTATTAATCTGATGAGAATAAGCTGCCCCATAAGCTATTTCCATCTCATCGCAACCTCCGGTATACGGATTTCTCCACGCACCTCCATCATCCGCCATATTGCATTCCGATGGAGTCCAGGAATAGATATGAGTAAGGAAGTTACGGGTATATATACGGTTGTTGAACACATCGTCCACCGTAAGCACCTCATCCGGAGTCATGTCAAGATAAGCCTCACATGAGACAGCCGTAGCACCTAGGGTCAGTAATAACAAAAATCTATATATACGTTTCATTGCTGTATCTGTTTTTTAGAAAGTGACCTGAAGACCGAAAGTAAGAGCTCTCTGAGTAGGATATCCTCCGGTACCGTAGTCAGACTCAGGATCGATGAACTTTAGTTTGTCAAAGCACAGCAGGTTATTTCCGTTTATAAACAGCCTGAGGGCCTCGATCTTTATCTTAGAGCAGATTTCTTCCGGGAAATTATACCCGAATTCAGCCGTCTTCAGTTTAATATAGGAAGCATCTTTATAATAAAGGGTACTTGTCTGGTAGTTATTGGTAGAAGTCCCGTTATGAGCTACAGGATAAACTGCTTCGGCATTTTCCTCCGGACTTGCATTCGGGATAAAGCGGTTGTCAAAATATTCACGCCTTACATTATACCCCGGATAATCAAGCCTGAATGGCCACATACCGTCTCCATCGAAAAATGTATAGGTATGTCCGGCACCGACAAAGTTCAGGGTCAGGTCAAAACCTTTATATGCAATTGTACCACCGAAACCGTACATTATTTCCGGTGTCCTCGGATATTTGAGATAAACCTTGTCGTATGCATTGATGACACCGTCATTATTGACATCCTTGTACTTGACATCCCCGACCGTATATGCACCGAGTTCCTGTTTAGGGGATTTGTCTATTTCTTCCTGGCTCTGGAAAAGCCCGAGGGCTATATATC
Source organism: uncultured Bacteroidales bacterium (assembly GCA_944325965.1). Taxonomy (GTDB): domain Bacteria; phylum Bacteroidota; class Bacteroidia; order Bacteroidales; family UBA932; genus Cryptobacteroides. Next base: position 12,309 of record CALVCB010000033.1, on the reverse strand, counting down.
CCAGAGGCTGTCCGATCTTGGTCCCCCTTGAATTCTGGTATGACCAGAGAGCCTCAGCCGTATCGTCTTCAATTATCTTGTTGACGGCATAGGTAACATTACCGCGCAATGACCAGAAAAGACCGTTCGAATGTGTTTTCTTTATTTCAATCATCCCGTCAAAGCCCTGATTCTCCACTATACCAAGATTGGCATAAGGGGTTTCTCCCCATGGTGCACCCATAATATCAGGTATCTGAGCTCTCTGAAGCAGAATGCCATCCCTGTACTCATAGAAATAATCCGCCTGCATACGTATGACCCCTTCGAACATTTCGAGATCGATACCGACATCTGTTTTACGTGAAACTTCCCATGTCGCATTCGGAGAACCCATCTGCGCCTCTGCCATACCGGGTTGCTGTGTCGATCCGCTACCGAAGATATAGCCGTTCGCATTCCTGTCAGTATTGGACATATAGAAGAAACGGGTTCCACCTACATTATCATTACCGGCAAGACCATACGAGCCTCTTATTTTAAGGTGGTTGATGAAGTTGTCTCCCCAGAAATTCTCATTGGAAATCACCCAGCCTCCCGATATTGCAGGGAAGAAACCGTAGCGAAGCCCAGGAGCAAAGTTCTCGGAACCGGTATAGCCAAAATTGAACTCTATCAGATAACGCTGTGCGTAATTATACTGCAGACGTCCTGCCCAGCCCTGACGTCGGTAAGGAAGATTGGCTGTAGTATTTCCAGCAGTAAGGTCCTTATAATCCCTGCGGTTGAAAAGCCCCATCACACCTACTGTATGCTTGCCGAAAGTCCGGTTGTAATTTATCTGGAATTCATAATAATACGCTCTGTTGGACGTATTCCCTGCAATCTTGTAACCCATGGCTGTTTCATCTCTGATAACAGTATAACGGTCTTCTCCTGTATCAGGGTCAGAGCCCAAATATTTCTTGGTTTCAGGCTGCTTGTTACGAGTCACTTCATTATAATAGTAATGGTCGTAAGAGAAACGTCCAGAAAGGGAGAGTCCCGGGGTAATAAGGGTTCCAAGGTCCCATCTTGCCCCGACAGTTCCCTGGGTAGTCGACCGGAACTGCCTTGCATACCCGCTGTTGGTCACAAGCACATAAGGGTTGTTCCATTCATAGGATGTATTGCCGGCACCGAATGATCCATCAGGATTACGTATAGGGCTTGATATAGGCGAATACTTCTTAATAGCTCCGAAGATATCGTTTGCCGGAGTTCCAGGATAGTTCCTGTCCTCAACGATCTCGCCGAGTCCGAGCGACACCGTGAAATTCTTGGAAAGGTTTATATCAACGTTGGAACGGAAGTTATACCTCTGGGACTGGGAATTGGTCTTGAAGCCGAATGAAGGGTCTTCCTTGAACAGACCGCTCTGGGACGAGAAACCCACATTGACATAATATCTGACAATATCGTTACCTCCTGAAACCGAGAGGTTGTTCATCGTCTGGAAAGAGTTTTTCTTGAGGACGGCATCTGTCCAGTCTACGCTCGGATACAGATAAGGGTCTGACCCGTCCTTGAATTTCTGAAGCTGCTCTTCAGTCCACGGTAATGCTACCCCCCCCCACAGTACATGCCTCATTCATCAACGTGGCAAATTCATAACCGTTGATGTAATCCGGGAACCTGAGTCCGTGAAGCTGGGTGGCCTCCATTCTTAACGTAATCTTCGGTTTGCCTATCTCACCTTTCTTGGTATTGATCAGAATCACACCATTCGCTCCTCTGGTTCCATACACAGCTGTTGCAGATGCATCCTTAAGAATGGAAAATGACTCTATTTCAGTCGTATTGATCAAGTTCAGATCACGCTCCACACCATCCACCAGGACAAGTGGGTTAGAATTGACCCATGTTCCGAGACCTCGGATATTAAGAACAGCCCCATCATATCCAGGCTCGCCACTCGTCTGGCGGGTAATCATACCAGGCATCGAACCTGCAAGGGTATTCGCAAGAGACATTGATGTAACTTTTGCCAGACTTGTCGGTTCTACCGTAGAGAGAGACCCAGAGACTGTAGCTTTTTTTTGGGTACCGTAACCGACCACGACAACATCTTCGAGAGACTCCACATCGGGATCGAGAGCGATATCAATCTTGTTACGGCCGTCTACAGGAAGCTCCTTCTGGTCATATCCGAGACTGGATACGACAAGGACAGCTTTCGGATCATTGATACCGAGCATGAACACACCGTCAATATCGGTCGTCACGCCGGTATTAGTAGCCTTCAGCATGACCGCCGCACCAGGGATTGGTTCACCTGTCTGGCTGTCCGTCACACGGCCTTCAACCATTACAGTTCTGGAAGATCTGCTACTCTGCGCATGAAGGTCCACCGACAGAGGGACGACCATCAGCACCAGGGCAGACAATCCTCGCAATAAAAGACTTCTGAAAGAAGCATTAAAGCTTGATTTTACCATAAGTAAGTGGTTATTAATTAATTATTAATAATAAAGTGTTTTATTGAAGCTGGATTCCACTTCGATAAAACGTTTTTCCAAATAGTATTTCCGGCACGACATCATTGGCCGGAAACAGAGCAGAATCGTACCAATCGGACACAAAATTAGAACTAAATTTCTATAATAGCAAGTTTTAAAACGTTTTTCTTAATGTTTTCAAAAAACTTCTTTTTTCTTTTGATACAAATATATTTTTACGTATCTTGCAAGAGCAGAAAAAACAGAGAATAACAACTATACCTTATTATTATGAGGAAGCGGGTATTACTGAAAGACATCGCCGAACAGGCCAATGTTTCCATTTCATTGGTTTCGATAGTGCTGAATGACAAAGCCAGGAAAAACGGAGTTCGTCCGGAAGTGGCAGAAAAGATACGGAGGGTCGCAAAGGAACTGAACTATGCCCCGAATGCCGCTGCTAAAAGCCTGCGGGAAGGCAGGTCCAGGACCATCGGACTGATAGTATCTGATATTTCCAACCCGTTTTTCTCCAATATAGCCAGACATGTGGAGCGTACCGCCGAAAAATATGGTTATGCAGTGCATTTTTCCAGTTCCGATGAGAACGCGGCCAAGACAGCCATGCTGGCAGAAAACATGATCAGCAGAGGTATTGACGGGATTATCGTGGTCCCTTGCGAAGGCAGCCGGGACCTCATAGCAGACCTTGCAGAAAGGAATATCCCGCTTGTCCAGCTCGACAGGTTCTTTCCGGGTATCAATGCCACGCATATCTGCCTGAACAACAGGAAAGCAGGCTACGATGTCACCCGCCACCTCATCGAAAACGGCTACAGAAAGATATCAATGATAAACTATTCTTTCGACATCCAGCACGCACTGGACAGGAACGCCGGATATGAAGATGCAATGAACGAAGCAGGTCTCGGGAAAAACATATTCAAGGCAACAGTCACGCACGGGAAAATGGAAGAAAGCTGCATTGCTGCCATAAGCAAGGTGATCAAAGCCCAGTCAGATGCTATAATAATGTCGACAAACACCATTGCCATCAACTGTCTCAAAATCCTATCTGACAAAAAGATACGCATACCGGAAGAACTGGCTCTGGTAGGCTTCGACGGAGGTGATGCGTTCGATTTCTTCACCCCGGAAATCACATATATCATGCAGCCACTCGAGGCTATGGCACAAAAAGCCGTCGAGATACTGATTGAACAAATCGAGGACAGCACCAACCGTTTCAAACAGGAAATCGAATACGAAGGAAAGCTGATTGAACGAGGATCTTCAAAAAAATCATAGGAAAAGTTGTTTATAATAAAACGTTTTACTTATATTTGTCGTGAATTGTACCAAGCATTATTTCACAAACTCAAAAAAACACTGAACATGAAACTGAAACACATTTTGGCAGCCGCAGTAGTAGGCGGATTTTCCTCTTTGAGCGCTATGGCACAACAGTACGATTTCAACGGCCTGGGTATGAATCTCGGAAATCTGGCGACACTGTCCGATGCCGAAACCCGCTCGATCAGCCCGGAAAACTTCACCGGAGAAAAAGGCAAAGGCGGTATGGCAATACCTGAACTTCCAGCCACACGCAATAAAAACAACTCTTCCTGGGCTGCAAGAGATCTCGGACAGGGCTGGAAAGTCAACCCGTTCATAACTATCAATGCCAACGAGACATTCACATTGGCTGAAATAGAGGGACCTGGAGCTATCCAGCACATCTGGATGACACCTACCGGCGTATGGAGATGGTCGATAATCCGCATATACTGGGATGACGAGGAAACACCTTCAGTAGAATGCCCTATTGCCGACTTCTTCTGCATGGGGTGGAATGAATATGCCCCTGTAGTATCCCTTCCTGTATGCGTAAATCCTGGAAGCGCATTCAACTGCTATTGGACCATGCCGTTCCGTAAAAAATGCAAGATAACGATAGAGAATATCAACCCGTCACAGCCGATGAACCTCTACTATCAGATTGACTATACACTCACTGATGTTCCTGAAGATGCAGGATACTTCCACGCACAGTTCCGCAGGACAAGATACAATGAAACTTCCGACTTCACGGTCGTGGACGGAATCAAAGGAAAAGGCCACTATGTGGGAGTATACATGGCCTGGGGGCTCCGCAACAACGGATGGTGGGGAGAAGGCGAAATGAAATTCTTCATTGACGGAGACAAGAAGTTCCCTACAATATGTACTACAGGAACAGAAGACTACTTCTGCGGCTCATACAATTTTGACAGAAATGGACAATTCACCACATTCTGCACCCCTTATGCCGGCCTTTGCCAGGTCATCCGTCCTGACGGCAACTACAGGTCACAGGAAAGGTTCGGGCTCTACCGCTGGCATATCATGGATCCTGTCAGGTTCAACAACACTCTGAAAGTCACCATACAGGATCTCGGATGGAGACATGACGGACGTTATCTCCAGCAGAATTCCGACCTTTCGGCCACGACATTCTGGTATCAGACGGAACCGCATGCAGATTTCCCTGAGTTCCCAACATGGCAGGATCTCGAGACATACTGATCCCGATACAGACATTCCATTATACCCGCTTTCCCTCAACCTGATAATCCAAGGGACAAAGCGGGTATATTTTAATTAATTAAGGAAATATGAAAAAAAGAGTGACAATGCTGGTATTAGGGTTGACAGTATCAGCCATAGTGTTGTCCGGAAAGGATTTTACAGTCAAGTCGCCGGACGGCAGGATTTCATTTACCCTTACTGTAGAAAAGGGGGCGATGCCGGAATACGGTGTAAGATATGACGGGATGTATCTGATAGAGGATGGGAAAATGGGCTTTGTATTTGACAGCGGGACGTTCGGCCATAAAGTGACGGCAGGAAAAACAAAAAAGAAATCAGGGACAGAGACATACGATCTCATTACAGGGAAGTGTTCACATGTAGAAGACCGCTACAACGCCCTCACAGTTCCTCTCATAGAGACAGGTGAGCACGCCATGGAAATAGATGTCGAAATAAAAGTATTCGACAGCGGGGCAGCATTCCGGTATGTTTTTCCGGAACAGGAAGGATGGGATTCATACGAAATGCTCGACGAACTGACTACATTCACCCCTTCGGGAGACCCCAAGGTGCTGACAATGTTCCTTGACTCATACACTACCTCGCACGAAAATCACTACAGTCAGATGCAGTATTCTTCTCTTCCTGACCGGAAGCTGATGGAGATGCCGGGCCTTTACTCATTCGACGGGGCAGTCTATATGTCAATCACGGAAGCCGCAATCAGGGATTATGCGGGCATGTATCTTATGAAAGAGGACGGACAGCTCAAAGGGAAACTTTCCCCTCTCCCGGGGCAGCAGCGGATAAAGGTAGAAGCCGATCTTCCCCACAGGACACCCTGGCGCGTCATAATGATAGGCAGTACACCTGGAGAGCTGATATCGTCGAACATCCTCACAAGTCTCAATGACCCTTGCGCAATAGCCGACACTTCATGGATACGGCCTGGAAAAACCACCTTTCCCTGGTGGAACGGAAATGAAGTGCCCGATACGACATTCCTGCCAGGAAACAACTTCCTCACGAACAAGTACTACATCGATTTCGCAGCAAAGGCAGGACTGGACTTCCACTCGATATACGGCTTCGCTGAACAGCCATGGTATGTGGATGAGAACATGAATTTTGCAGTTCCAGGCAAAAACGCCGATGTGCTGACGCCGGTAAAGTCCCTTGATATGGCCCAGGTGGCACAATATGCGGCCCTGAAAGGGGTAGGTCTGCATTTATGGGTAAACTGGCGGCCTTTCTACGACAAACTGGACGAAGCGTTGGCCCTGTTCGAATCCTGGGGAGTCAAAGGGCTGATGGTCGACTTCATGGACAGGGATGACCAGCAGATGATACGGATACAGGAAGAAATACTGAAAAAATCGGCGGAACACAAGATTTTCATACAGTTCCACGGCTCCAGCAAACCGTCAGGCCTCAACAGGACATATCCGAACGAGTTCGCCAGAGAAGGGACACTCAACTACGAATGTTTCAAATGGTCCGACAGCGTAGGAGCCGATCATGACGCAGCCATACCTTTTACAAGACTGCTGGCAGGAGTGACCGACTTTCACCTCGGCGGATTCCGGGCAGTACCAGTGGACTCTTTCAAGATACAATACACGAATCCACTTGTCACTGTAACCAGATGCCACATGCTCGGAATGTATGTCGTACTGGAATGTTATCTGGGCATGGTATGCGACTCTCCAACGGCATACAGGGGACAGCCCGGCTTCGAGTTCCTGCAGAAAGTGCCTACCACATGGGACGAAACGGCAGTGCCCGACGCATCAGTCAATGAATATGCCGTAATCGCACGGAGAAAAGGCGGAAACTGGTATGTAGGAGCAATCAACAACTCGACCGGACGGACAGTATCGTTCCGGACGGATTTTCTCGGAGACGGGGAATACTCGGCTGAAATATACAAAGACGCAGAAGATGCACAGAGCTCTCCGGACCATATAGAAAAAGTGTATATGCAGGTCAATAAAGACAGCATGATCACCATCAGCATGGCATCATGCGGCGGCTTTGCGATACATATAAGGCCGGAATGAACGGCCTCCCGCTACTCTTCCAGCAGCGGAGTGAAGTAGCCGGTATCTATGACCAGCCTGTCGCAGCCGCCCCTGTCTTTCCTGAAACTGACATTGGAGATATGCATTATCCTCGGATGGATGCTCTCCTGGTTTAAATGGGAATGGAAGGCTATCATCAGCTTTCCGTTCCTTTTTTTGAAAAAACAGTGGTGCCCCGTCCCGCACAGCCCGCCGGGAGAACACAGGACGGGATTGTCCGGATACTTTTCCCATGGACCTTTTATGTTGTCCGACACGGCGTACCCTATACCGTAAAGCTTGCTTTCATAACTGTTTGCGGAATATGTAAGATAGTATTTTCCGTCATGCTTCAGGACAAACGGGCCTTCATTGACCGACGGCCACACCTGTTCCCATTCCTGGCTCATTCTGATGCAGAAACGCTCTGTACCTTCCTTTATTGTCCGGAGGTCATGCTCCAGCTCCGCCATCCAGATTTCATTACCGCCCTTGAACTTCACCCAGAAAATGTACGGACGGCCGTCACTGTCGATGAAAAGGGAATTGTCTATGCCTCTTTCATCCAACATCGGCCGCTTCGACACCTGTATGAACGGGCCCAGAGGAGATTCCGACTCCGCACAGCAGATATGCTCGTCAGCAGAATAATACATGAGATACCCGTCTCCTGTCCTGTATACCTCCGGTGCCCAGAACCATTTATCCCCATACGAGTCTTTCCTGTCCAGGGCAAGGTAGCCCGCACGGCCGCCTGGCCATGACCACGTCTTCAAATCATCCGACACGAGGACCACAATTCCGTCAGAAGAAAATGTCCCGTAAGCATAATACATTCCACCTTCATTCAATATGAAAGGGTCCGCAAGCGGAACGGGGGTTTCCGCTGCATCTTCAGCCGCAAGCTGGATCATGGACACCAGCACAAGCGGCAAAAACAAAAAGTACTTTTTCATAATCTTCAATTTTAGACCCTGCAAAAATAGCCATTTATTTGGAAAAACGTTTAACTAAATGCTATAAATATCAATATAACAGGAAATTAAATTTATTTTACCATTATCAAATACAGTGATAAGAAATTTAAATGAAAAAATATTTGATAAATCGTTTTAATAGCATATATTTGTGCCACACATAATGATGACATAACATTATTCCATCAATTAATAATCAACAAAACAAAAAAAAGATGAAAAAAGCCCTATTTATGTCATTGGTTGCAGCGTGCCTGACACCTGCACTAATGAATGGAGCAGACAAAGGCCGGGGATATAACGAGTCCTGGTCCGGAGCCTACGCCGAGCACATAGCCTTCCCCATCGGCGGAATAGGAACAGGCATGATCTGTTTTGAAGGCACCGGTGCGATTTCAAATGTCTCCTTGCACCATGTACCTGATTTGTTCCATGAACCTTGTACTTTCGCGGCAATAAGCGTCAAAGGTTTAAAGAACGGATCCAAAGTCCTTGAAACCAACGTTCCGGACTACAAGAAATTCGGAAGGTTGAACGGCGGCATGGGTGTCGGGGGCACGACATGGGGACTGCCGAGATTCGATGAAGGGACATTCAGTTTCAGATTCCCGTTCGCAACACTCGACCTGCATGATGACGACCTTCCTGTAGATGTAAGCATCACCGCATGGAATCCATTCATTCCAAACGATGAAGACAACTCAGGTCTGCCTGTAGGAGGCTTTGAATATACGTTCAGTAATACCTCAAAAGAAAATATCGAGGCCGTATTTTCTTTCAATACAAGGAATTTCATGTACAAGACAAATGCAGCTGTATCATCGGTTACCCCAATGGAAAACGGGTTCGTGCTGAACCAGGAAGCACCTGGGAATGAAAGGCACCTTGAGGGGCACTTCGCAATATATACCGACGATCCCGCTACGACCGTTGACCACTGCTGGTTCAGAGGGGCATGGTTCGATCCCCTTACAATGGCATGGAACAATGTCGAGAAATGCGAGCTAATATCCAACGGGACCGGAGACGGTGCACCGGGAGGTTCTCTGTATGTCCCTGTAAATCTTGCACCGGGAGAATCAAAAACAGTACGCCTGTACATGGCTTGGTATGTCCCGCACTCAAACCACAGAATAGGGCCTGACCCTAAAAACGTAAGGGATTTCGGCTCATGCTACAATGAGGCTGACTACAACGGAGAACCGTACACATACGAGCCTTGGTACAGCAGGAGGTTCGCCAATGTATCCGAAGTAGCTTCATACTGGACAGAAAATTATGACAGGTTGAAAGACGAAACGGAATCCTTCACCAACGCATTCTACGACACTACTCTTCCGGATGAAGTGGTTGAGGCCGTGGCCGCCAACCTCACAATTCTCAAATCGCCGACAGTGATGAGGCAGCATGACGGACGTTTCTGGACATGGGAAGGATGCGGTGACAGCTGGGGCAGCTGTCATGGCTCATGCACCCATGTATGGAACTACGCACAGGCCGTTCCGCACCTGTTTCCGCGCCTCGAACGCTCGCTCAGAGAGACCGAGTTCATGGTAGACCAGAACACCGACGGGCATCAGGTATTCAGGGCAAACCTGCCTATCAGACCGATACACCATGACTTCCACTCCGCCGCTGACGGACAGCTCGGGGGCATTATGAAAGTATACAGAGAGTGGAGAATAAGCGGAGACAATGAATGGATAGGCAAACTCTATCCGCAGATAAAGCAGAGTATGGACTACTGTATCCGCACTTGGGATCCAAGGGAAGTCGGTGCAGTAGAGGAACCTCACCACAATACCTATGACATAGAGTTCTGGGGACCGGACGGAATGTGCACAAGTTTCTATGCAGGAGCTTTGAACAGTTTCGTGCAGATAAGCAAGGCATTAGGCAAGGACGCCACCAGATATGAGAACCTGCTCGAAAAAAGCAAGGCATATATGGAATCCAGGCTCTGGAACGGGGAATATTTCTACCAGGACGTAAGATGGAAGGACCTGAATGCCGGAGACCCTACGACAGCCCTGACCTTCCACAGTACCTATTCTCCTGAAGCTCAGACAATTCTTGAAACGGAAGGTCCTAAATACCAGTATGGTACAGGGTGTCTGTCAGACGGAATCATAGGATGCTGGCTTTCTCTTGCATGCGGTCTTGATGAGCCGATAGACAGCGATAAAGTAAAGAGTCATCTTAAGTCCGTGTATAAATACAACCTAAAGCATGATCTGACAGACCATTCGAATCCACAGCGCCCGGGATATGCCATGGGCAAGGAAGGCGGTCTGCTCCTTTGCTCCTGGCCGAACGGAGGAAAACCTAACCTGCCGTTCGTCTACAGCGACGAAGTATGGACAGGCATCGAATACCAGGTTGCGGCACATCTTATATTCGAAGGCGAAGTAGAAAAAGGACTTGACATTGTAAGGACCTGCAGGTCAAGATACAGCGGACTTACAAGAAACCCGTTCAATGAATATGAATGCGGTTCGTGGTATGCAAGGGCACTTGCAAGCTACAGCCTGCTCCAGGCCCTTACAGGAGCAAGATATGACGCTGTAACCAAAACACTGTATATAGACTCCAAGATCGGTGATTTCAGATCATTTCTTTCTACTGCATCCGGCTATGCGACCGTCGGCCTGAAAAAAGGCAAGCCTTTCATAGAAGTCAAGAAGGGCAGCATCGATATCCGGAAATGTATCGTAAGCGGAAAAGAAGCAGAAATAACCGTAATCTGAATATGACCCGTAAACTAGAAAACGACCGGAGGATTTACCTCCGGCCGTTTTTTTATAACGTTTTCGTTTATCGGCCTGCCAATGCGGCATGGTCCCTCATCGGCCGAAACACCACCTGCAGATCCGTCTCCCGTCTGAACCATGACACCACTTTGTCCATTTGGGCAAAAGAGGTCGCCCTGTCACATCCGAACAGGACTTTGGTCCACATACCGGGTTCTGCCTCCGATAACCTCCGCTCATAAAAATCAATTATCTGCTGCGGATCATCACTTATCAGGCAATCGTCCGGAGCATCATATGCGGCAAAAAACATATCATTGTCGTTGCACAGGACTACGAGTATCCTGTCCCTTTCCTCCCTGCTATAACTTTCAGGGTAGCCTTCCAGTACCGGAAACTGCGGGTCAATCCCCGATACATCATCCACAAACGCCCTGGTCACATGCCGTCCCGTGTTTCTCTGTATAGTCAGACGGCAGTCAGGAAAAGTTTTCCGCAGCACTTCCGTTACGTCTTTAAGAAGCCCCATTGAAGTTTCACTGTAACAGAAAACAGCAATGTTCCGCATCGTATCCGTCGCTGCAAGGGTCTCCACCAGAGTCTCTACAGTACACGTCTCATCAACACAGCGCCCTGGTTTATACTGGCCGTGCAAGACCAGAAGTTCCGTTTCAGAAGAAGCGTTTTCCTCTGCCCTCGGAAGAAAGACCAATGCCGTCTCCCCTCCTTTGGTGGAAAACCGGTAAATCCGGTCTGAAATCACTTTCTCTCCTTTTACATTCATTCCTGTCATGTCCTCCAGAGTATCTGAAACGGCAGAGAGTTCAGTCCCCGTAGGGGCGGCAATATTGACTATGCCGCTTTCAGCAAGCACCGGGACAGTCTTCCACTGCGCGAAAGCCACTGTCCCCAAACACACGAACGGGACAAGATACAGCGCGAAAAGGGCCGTCTTTCCCGGAGATTTTTTCCTTGTTATCATGGCGATCCGGTTTTTGATGATGCTGTGGTGAAAGCCGTTGGCCAGTCCGGGAACGACCCCGGCGGCTTTCGCCAGCAGCAGTTGCACATATCGGATAACATCGATGTTCCTTTCTATCATGGACCTGTCCACTTCATATTCATGGACGGAAACAAGTTCGCGGCGCAGAAGCCATACGAACGGGTTGAACCACTGGAAAGCCGCCACTATGTTGACAGCCAGCAGGTCGGCAGAATGCCACCTTCTGACATGTTCCATCTCATGCATCAGAACGGGCCTGAGATTGCGGGTGAAATCTTTTCTGCCTATATATACCCTGCCGAACCAGCTCATAGGGGAAATGTCATCAGGCAGCACATACAGACGCGCTTTCCCGAGCCGCAAGGCACTTCGGAAGAAGGCATGAGGCCGCAGGAACAGAGTTTCAACAGAATAAAAAATCGAGCTTTCAAGCCAGACCTCCACAGAGATCAACCTGCCTTACATAATGCCGGTGGACGGTATTCCTAAACA
>CALVCB010000032.1 GCA_944325965.1 uncultured Bacteroidales bacterium | reverse complement strand
GGCAATGACGCCAGAAGAGCCGTAAGAACAATAGTTGGACAATTCATATAAATCAATTTTCAATAATGTCAGTCCGATAAATTTTTCAAAATTACAATTTTTTTATTGCCTATCCGCATCATTACCCTGCAATTCGCCGTCAGTGCCTTTGGAACCGGATAGGGTTTTTGGCAAGCCAAAAGCCTGTCCGTCTTAACCCCAGTCGCTGAAGCGACAGCCCCTTGTTAAGGGCGCCATCTCTTACCACATTCAGCAGGGATGGCGGTTGAATATGTAATGTTTACCGTCCGGAAACGGCGTTTTAAAGATTATGTTTGACAGGGCCGTCGATATATCTATACTTGCATTGGAAAGTTTCCGAAGAGATTTCGCATACTTTCTATTGTATTGGCAACAGAAACACACGAAATTCAGTAGTTAGTTATTACAGCCAGACGTCCGCGAGTTAACGTGCACGCCTGGCATCTTTTTTACCGCGCTGCAGGATTTCTTCCACCTCCTCCTTTTTCAGGGAAGGACCCTCGCCTGAAGTAATCTTCCCAATGACAAGGCTTGCAGCTTCAAAGGCAGAAGCCCTGTCAGGAAAAGGTGCATCTCCTGACAAGGCCGGGACAAAAGGCTGATGTATTATTGTTCTCCCGTTAAAACTGATGTCATACCCCCACCCACTACTAACCCTATATAATGCAAGTTCATATCCATGTTTATGACTTAGGGGGTATGGCCCGGCTGATTCTGTTGACGGTATCAGAGACGCCGCCACGGCGGCACATGCAGCAATCAACAGCAATGCGCGCCTTTTGCTAATCATACTCATCGTATTCGTCAGACGGGAAAAATTCCCACATATCATCATACTGGTAAGTCCCGCTTTTCCCGGTAAGTACAAATCCCCTGTTGCCGACAGAAAAGCCTACGGCCTCGCTCCGTGTGCCTGCCTCGTATGCAGTCCTCTCCGTCCAGGTGTCGTTCACGGGGTTGTACTCCCATGTGGAGGTCCTGCCCGAGCCGGCATTCTCCCCGCAGGTGAAATATCCGAGCCCGTACATGGTGAACGTCACCCCGTAGGACCTTGCTATAGTACTGTAGTCATCGTCATAGTCCTCGTCGCTGACATTGCTTATCTCCCGCTTCTCCGTCCATGTCCCGGACGAAGGGTCGAATGCCCAGAAATCGGTGACGGATTCCGAATTGTTCTCCCCTCCTACGACATAGGCCGTACCGTCTATCACAAAGGCCGATGCCCCCATGCGCTTGGAGCCGCCGATACTTGTTATCTGCTCCCAGCTGTCCGAATCCTCATTATACTTCCAGAAATCCTTCAGGTACACGTCCCCGTCATATCCAAGGCCCACATACCCGTACCTGTCCGTACCGAATCCTACGGCATATGTCCTGGCTGTCCCGTCCATGGAGGCCTTCTTTGTCCATGTCCCGCTGTCCTCATTGAACATCCACAAGTCATCAAGCCGGTATTTGTATCCGCCGTATCCTCCGGTTGCCACATAAACTGCCCCGTTCACGGTAAAGGTCACTGCAGAGCATCTCGCCACTCCGTCGAAATCGGATACCTTCACCCAGTTGCCTACAAGCTCGTCCTCCTCGTCCGAAGAACAGGCCGGCATGATACTGAAAGACATTATGGACAGCACGGCGGCCACTGCCTGATTTGTTTTTTCATGATAAATACGTTTTAAACTGCCGCCAAAGGTAGCATGGCACCGCACCGGCGGCAAATCCAATCGGTGAACCTGCGTTTTCTGTCGACCAAGCGCTTATCCGGCAAAATATCCATATTTGCCGACAGAAAGCAGCCGTATACCTATTCCGCAGCACCCTTACCGGGAGAAACACGTTACTTTGGTGCAAATGAAAATAAAAACAGGAGGGTAGATGTCTCTTTCAAACCTGATTGCAATAATCTGTGCCGCAGCTGCCTGCAGCTGCACATCACAATATATGGAGATAGGGAACAACTGGACAGAAGTAAACGAGCGGGTGGTCATGATCGACACCTGCTCGGTAGACATATCAAGCATTGTGCTCGATTCCGTGAAGACTTCCGGAGGGAACGCGGTATATGCCGGAATACGGGAATCGTCCTATTGGGGCCGTATGGCCCTGTCCTCATACCTCACATTCAAGCTTACCGAAGACTTCGAGGACTCCAGCACACCGGAATATGAGGAAAAGGTCATATTCGACTCCCTTATCCTGTACATGGTGCCGGACAGCACCTTCTGCGGCGACACTCTGCTGCCAATGACCCTGCAGGCATTCAGGCTTTCGGAAACGGTCGAGCTGAACGACGATGAGGAGCTGTACAGCCATTCCGAATTCGGATACGACAGTACCCCTATTGCAGAGGAAACGTTCTACCCGCGCCCGTTCAGGGGCAGGCCCGTCGAAATAAGGCTTTCTGACGAGCTCGGCCAGGAAATGCTGGAGATGCTGGTGGACGGGGACGAAAGCATGGAGGACGATGACAGTTTCAGGGAATATTTCAAAGGAATACTGCTCAAGGGCAGTGAACCCACCTCAAGCATAATGGGATTCAAGGGCCAGGACACATTGTGCATGATGAAACTGTACTACAGCACCCAGGACTATGCCGAACCTGAAGAGCATGTGCTGGACTTCCATCTGGACTCCACATATCTTTTCACCCATGTGGACGCGGACTTTTCAGGGACATACCTTGACGGGATCTCAGGGGAAGAGACATCCAGCACGGCCACCGGCAACATGGCTTTCCTCTCCGGCATGTGCGGCATCTGCACCAAGATAGGCTTCCCGTACCTGAACAACCTCAGGAGCATCTGGGACCACTGTTTTGCAGCAAGCGCGGAACTTGTGGTGCATCCCCTTCCGGGAAGCTACTGCAAGCAGAACTACTCGTCCCTCCCCTCCACCCTCAACCTTTATATAATGGACGAGAACAACATCTCAACAGGAGGGGCCATCACCGGCAACGACGGCGAGACCCTGCAGTCCGGCTCGCTGACATACGATGACATGATGTTCCCGGAAAATACATACTACACATATGACATAACGGACTTCATCAATGACCAGTTTGGCAAGATAGGGGTAAACAAGCAGTATCTGCAGATGATTGACCCGGAATACGGATATACCCTCGATGAACTCATCATACCCGACAGATACACAACTGACTGCCAGATCAAGCTGATAATAAAACTAGCGCTCTATGATGAATAGGATATTTTCTGCATTTCTCTGCCTACTGGCAGGCCCTGTCCTTTCCCATGCCCAGTCACAGACATCCCCGTACACATTATTCGGTATCGGGAGCGTCGACATCGAGAACCATGGGGCCAGTACCGGAATGGGAGGACTTGGAATCGGACTCAGACAGGAGAACACGCTCAACTCGGCCAATCCGGCCGCGCTCTCAGACATAGGCAGCCGGAAATTCATAATGGACATATCAGTCTACGGCAGCGGGTCACTATATTCAGGGCAGGGGAAGCGTTCCTCTTCCGCTACCGGAAACCTCGACAGGGTATGCCTCGGCTTCTGGGCGGGAAACTTCATCTGCGTAAGCGCAGGGCTCGTGCCGTTCTCCATGACCGAATACAGGATCAGCAAGACATCCTTCATCGAGGGTTCAGACGATACGTTCAACACCTGGTACTCCGGTTCCGGCGGGCTCCACAAGGCATACGTGACGCTGGCATTTGACATAACGAAGAACCTGTCGGCAGGAATTACCGGCTCAGTGATAATGGGAACGGTAACGCATTACGAGGAATCAGACTACTGGACAACGACAAGGGAGTCGACATGCAACATCACTCCCTACGCGGATTTCGGGCTCCAGTACAGACTGCCGCTGGGGAGATACAGATCCCTCGTCGCAGGCCTGACCGGCGGATACAAACGGAAAATATCGATGCACAATACGGTTGAGGTGGTATCAGCCGCAGACGCAAGCAGCGTGGTAGACAAAGTCAGCCCCAGCACCGTACACTACATCCCGGCATTCGCGGGCGCGGGCATATCATATTCATCCAGAAACCTGACCGTAGGCATCGACTATACGTTCCAGAAATGGTCAACGGTCGACTCCGGGTCCGATATAATCCTCTACAAGGACAGGAACAAGCTTACCTTCGGTCTGAGCTGGACGCCGGACAAGTATGACGTGCGGCGGTACTGGAAGAAAATCTCATTCAGGTTCGGGGCTTCGGCAAACGATTCGTACCTTGCGGTCAGCGGCAGGCCAGGTCTGAACTGGACCCTGTCCGCGGGGCATCACGTTCATGAAAAACCTTTCCTGGTAGCTCTCTCCTATCGGTATCATCTCGCTGCCTATCTTTATTCTCTTGTGCTCAATTTCCTCAATCTTGTCCAGGGCTATTATGTATGAGCGGTGTACCCTGACGAAACTGGACGGGAGGAGGGTCTCTATCTTGTTCAGGCTCTGGAGGGACAGCAGGACACTCCCTCCCGTGAGGTATATCTTTATATAGTCGCCGTAACCTTTTATATACAGGATCTCCGACAGGTATACCTTCACCAGCCTGTTCTCGGCCTTGATGAATATCACATCCTCAACCGGGGCAGAGGCCTTTGCCGGTGCTCCGGACGGTGAAAGCGCAGGGCTGTTTGCACTGAAAAGCCTGTACGCCTTGTTCACGGCACGGAAGAAACGCTCGCACGACACAGGTTTCATAAGGTAATCCACAGCCTCGAGGGCGTAGCTGTCCACTGCATACCGGTCGAACGCCGATATGAAGATCACCATCGGAGGGTCAGGCAGGCTTTTGATAAGCTGGATGCCGTTTATATCCGAATTGATCTCTATGTCAGTGAAAATAAGGTCGACATGGT
This sequence comes from uncultured Bacteroidales bacterium, assembly GCA_944325965.1. Classification (GTDB taxonomy): domain Bacteria; phylum Bacteroidota; class Bacteroidia; order Bacteroidales; family UBA932; genus Cryptobacteroides. Next base: position 19,992 of record CALVCB010000032.1, on the reverse strand, counting down.
CCGACAGAATACACGAGACAGCCTTTCCCACTTCAGTAAAGGAACCGGCCAGCTCCAGGCTTGATCCCATGCTTGAACGCATTTTCAACCAGTGTCACAAAAAGCATCGGTGCCACAGGAGTGTCGGAAGGGGACTCCGGCAGGCTGACAGACAGGTCGACATCCTCCGGCATCCGCTCCTTGGCCAGCTCTATGTAGTCCCTTATGAATGACACTTCCTCACTGAAAGCCACCTCATAGCGGTCGCTCCTGTAAAGGGCGTACCGGAGAAGACTGCAAAGCCTGTCCATCGACCTCCTGGCATGTTCGGAATCAGTGCCTATGGAAGAATAGATGTTGTTAAGGGTATTGAACAGGAAATGCGGATTGAGCTGGCTCCTGAGATTCTGCAGCTCGGTGCATGTCATGTTGTGCTCCCGCTCTTTCTTCCTTTCTTCTTCCAGGTACCACTGCCGCGTCATCCTGAATGCGACGGCTGCACCGAGTGCGCACAGGTACAGCACTGTATTGACGAACATGAAATGCGCCGGCATAAACGGCCCGGGAGGCATGCCCCCGTGAGCCGGAGGCCCGGCAAGCATGGCTTTCTGCCACGACAAGGGAAAGGCGGTAACCCGCTCGAAGACCATGCATGCCAGTATCAATATAATGTTGCATCCCAGGAAAAGCCACGACCTCTCTTTCACCAGGAACCTGTCAACCAGGATGTAATAGTTCACATAGAACACCATGGCCACAGACACCGGAAGGCGAAGGAGAAGTATATAGTCCAGGAACGTGATGTTCCCCGTCCCCGGACTGTAGGACAACATATAGGGCATACACAGTATGACCATCCATAACAGGACATTCGCGACATAGGAATTCTTTATATACCGCCTGTTGTCTACGTTCCCGGTCATAGCGTCATTCTCCCTATATGTGCCTGAAGTTCTTCCCGGTATGTGTCGCCCACAGGGATGCCGGCCCCGTCAAGGATTATACGCCCGCGGTCTATAGCCTTTATCCTCTTGAGGTTCACTATGAACGAGCGGTGCACCCTGAGGAACATGTCATGCGGGAGCGAATCCTCCAGGTCCTTCAGGTTCATGAGAGAGAGCACCGGCTGCTCCGCGGAGTCCAGATAGAATTTGACGTAGTCCTTGAGACCTTCTACATAGAGGATTCCGCTGAACGGGATACGTACCAGCCGGTATTCGCTTTTGACATAGATGCTGTCCTTGTCCTGCGCAAGGGAGGCAGGGGCCCCGGCCGCCTTCCTTGCTATGGCGAACCATTCAAGCGCCTTGTTCACTGAGCGCATGAATTCCGGGTAGGATATAGGCTTCAGCAGGTAGTCGAGGGCATTGACCTTGTACCCTTCGATTGCATACTGCCCGAAAGCGGTGGTAAAGACGATACGTGTCGAGGCCGGTATCATCCGTGAAAGCTCTATCCCGTCCAGCTCCGGCATCTGGATGTCGAGGAAAAGCAGGTCCACCGGCTCTTCCTTAAGGCCGGCAACAGCCTCCCCGGCACTGTGGAACTTGCCCGCAAGCTCAAGGGAAGGGGTTTTCTTAACGTAGCTTTCCAGCAGATCAAGAGCCAGAGGCTCGTCATCGGTTATGGCACATTTCAGTTTCATATCATTCCGGATGTATATTAATGTCAGTGTTAAATCTTGTGGTCCCCTTTCCTTATCACCAGCAGGGAGCGGTATTCCTTCCCTTCCGCATCAGGACCGAAGATCCATTCATACCGCCCGGGATAGAGAAGCTCGAGCCTCCTGCTGAGGGAGTCGAGGCCTATGCCGGAGCCGCTCTTGTCCGAACTGGACTTGGGGTGGAAGCTGTTGGAAATGTCACAGCGGATCTCCTCCGGCCCCTCGCTGAGGAACACCCTGATGTAACTTTTTCCCGTAGATGATATCCCGTGCTTGAAAGCATTCTCTATCAACGAGATGAAAAGCATCGGGGCAATTTCAGTCCTGCTGTCTTCCGGTATGTCGACCCTCGTCTCCACAAGGACATCAGGAGTCAGGCGTATCTTCATCAGTGCCATATAGTTCTTAATGAAGGCAACTTCGCTGCCGAGAGGGACCTTTTCCTGCTGGTTGTCATACAGGACATACCGCAGGAGCCTGCTGAGCTCGGATACGGCAGACTGCGCCTTGTCCGGGTCGAAGGCTATGAGGGCATAGATATTATTCAGGGTATTGAGCAGGAAATGGGGATTCAGCTGGTTCCGAAGATTCTTCAGTTCAGCCTCGGACCGGCCGCGCTCCGCCTCAATCCTCAGACGCTCGGCCTCCTTCCTCGCGATCTCCGCCTTGTGCCACCTGTGCCCCAGCTGGACTGACACCGCAACCCCTATGACCAGCGCGAGGGAAAACACGTCCCTGAAGAAGAACAGTATCCCGGGGTTCAGCCTGAAGCGGGGCAGCTCATACAGGGGCCGTGGAGGGGCGATACACTGATGGAGTATCTGCATCAGGAAGCCCGCCGCAAGTATTACCGCGATGTTGATCACCGTCCATGCCCATTCCCTGTTCCGGAACAGGAGTTTCGGGATGAGGACGAAATAATTGAGATAGAATATAATGCAGAAGAACACCGGCACAATACAATGGTTCAGCATCCTCATCCAGTCTATTTCCGATGATTCGTTTGTGACCATAAGTAGCGGGAAACCGAAGAATATCACCCACACAAGGATGTGTATCGTCGGTTCAACAAAGCGCATGGCGTTTTTCTGCGGAGTCATAATATTCTGCCGTTCATCAATAAAATCCTATAAAAATAACTATTTCCGCCGCTCCCATGGCATTCCGGACGGTATAAAATGTCCCGTCCACCCTATTCGTACCTCAATGCATCGATCGGGTCGAGATCCGAGGCCTTCTTGGCCGGATACCAGCCGAAGAACACCCCTGTCAGGGTACAGACAGCAAAGGACAGGATCACGCTCCAGGACTGGATATATACCGGCCAGTGGGCAATCCATTTGACCGCAAAGCTCGCCCCGCATCCGACAAGGACCCCTATCAGGCCTCCCGTAATGCTTATCAGCACGGATTCTATAAGGAACTGGCTGAGTATATCCACGCCTCTCGCCCCTACCGACATCCTAAGGCCTATCTCCTTTGTGCGCTCGGTCACGGACACATACATTATGTTCATGATGCCGATTCCACCGACTATCAGGGAGATTCCGGCGATACATGCAAGCAGGGTCGTCATGAGGTCTGTGGTGGTGTTGAGCATCTCGCTGAGCTCCTGCGTACTGCGTATCTCGAAATCATCCGCGTCCCCCTCCTTCAGCTTGTGCTCCCTTCGCAGTATACGGGAAATCTCGTCCATGGCGTAGTCCGTCATGTCCTCGCTGAGGGCCGACGCGAATATCCCCTCCAGGTATGTCACGGCAAGCAGGCGCTTCATGACAGTGGTGTAAGGGGCGAGGACTATGTCGTCCTGGTCCATACCCATAGAGTTGTAGCCCTTGGACTCCAGCACTCCGATGACCTTGAAAGGCACCTGGTTGAACCTTATGGTCCTGCCGAGAGGGTCGCTGCCGTCAGGGAAGAGGTTGTCCACGATGGTCTTGCCTATCACGCATACCTTGGCCGAAGAATGTATGTCAGCATCGGTGAACATGACCCCGTCCTCGATCTTGAGCTGCCGGATGTCGAGGTATTCGGTGCCGACACCTGAAATGGAGGAAGGGTAGTTGTTGTTGCCGCTGATGAGCTGGCCTGATGAAGACACGTTCGGGCTGATTCCCGACAGGTAGATGCACTCGTCACGGAGCGTCTCGTAGTTCTCCACCTTCAGGGTCTGCATCTCGGAGGGGTCCATGCGCACACCGCCGCGGCGCTCCCCTCCCGGATGGATCATTATGATATTGGACCCCATTTCGGAGATCTGGTCGCTTATGCTTTTCTTGGAGCCCTGCCCTATGGCTATCATCGTGATCACCGAAGCGACACCGATGATGATGCCGAGCATGGTGAGGAAGGCCCTCAGCTTGTTGTTCACCAGGGCCCGGAAGGCTATTTTGAATAGATTCGTGATGTTCATTGCTATACGTTTTACTTCTGTCCGGCCAGTGTATTCTGCCGGGCTCAGTCATCTTCATTCACCGGCAGCCCAGCCAGTGTCTCCTCTGCGGAAAGTATGGACGGATTGGCCCTGTCCTCGATGACATGTCCGTCGCGCAGGCGGATGTTGCGGCTGCTGTACTGGGCGATGTCGGGGTTGTGGGTGACGAATATTATGGTCCTCCCCTCCGCATGGAGCTTCTGGAACAGTACGAGTATCTCGAACGAGGTCCTTGTGTCGAGGTTCCCGGTAGCCTCGTCGGCGAGGATTACGGCAGGGTCGTTGACCAGGGCGCGGGCTATGGCAACCCTCTGCATCTGGCCTCCCGACATCTGGTTCGAGCGGTGCTCGAGCCTGTCTGCAAGGCCAACTGCCTTCAGCGCGTCCACCGCCCTGCTGCGCCTCTGTGCGGAGGACACCTTGCTGTTGTACATCAGGGGCAGCTCGACATTCTCTACGGCGGTAGTCTTCGCAAGGAGGTTGTAGTTCTGGAAGACGAAGCCTATCTTGCGGTTGCGCAGGCGCGCACGCCGTGACTTGCTCATAGTCCTGACAGGGATGCCGTCAAGGAGATATTCTCCCGAGGTGGGCGTGTCGAGGCATCCGAGTATGTTCAGCAGGGTGGATTTTCCGGAACCGGAGGTTCCCATGATGGTGACGAACTCCCCTTCCCTTATTGAGAAGGATACGCCCCTGAGCGCGTGCACCACCTCGCCGCCGACATGGAAGTTCCGGCGGATATCCTGCAGTTCTATTACGTTCTTGTTTTCCATGTACGATTGATTTTTTTACACCGGTCCGCATTGCGGCAGGGAAGGCTATTCCCCTTTGTCGCCATTGTTCTTATTGTTGTTCCTGTCAGGAGGCCCGGGCATGAACGGGCTGCGCTCGGATGATGAGGACTTCCGGCCCTTGTCCGGCAGGATGAACTCGACTCCGGATATGATTTCAGTGCCCTCGGGAATGCCTTCCGTTATTTCTGTCATCACACCGTTGCTGATGCCGGTAACGACAGGGTGGGCCGTAAATGTACCGCCCTCGCGGGTCCAGACCTTAGTCTCTGAATCACAGTCCTTTATTACAGTCTCCTCTCCTGCAAGGGAAGCCTCCGGTACAAACCTCAACGCCTTCGCCGGGACACTCAATACATCCGGACGGTCGATAGTGTATATGCTGATGTTGGCCGTCAGCCTCGGCTTCAGCTTCAGCTCCGGGTTGTCAGCTGAAATGACCACCTCGTATGTAACAACACTTTCACTGGTGGAGGTACTTGTGGATGAGCTTTCCGAACTTCCCAGCCGTATCTGTGTCACTTTCCCCTCGAACACATCGTCAGGGTAGGCGTCCACCGTGAATGTGACACGCTGCCCGTCCTGTACACCTCCTATATCCGCCTCATCCACATCGGCCACCACCTGCATCTTGGTAAGGTCGGCGGCTATGGTAAAGAGGGTCGGCGTCTCGAAGCCTGCGGCCACAGTCTGCCCCTCCTCCACAGCACGGTCTATCACTACACCGTTGATCGGGGAGGTAATAGTGGCGTATGAAAGGTTGCGCTCGGCTTTCGCCAGTGCCGCCTCGCTGCTGTGGAACGTGCTTTCGGCCATCTTGTAGTTGTAGACTGACTGCTCGTAGTCCGTGTCGCTGATCAGGGACTTCTCATGGAGCTGCCTGTTCCTCTCGTAGTTCCTGGACTGGTATTCATACTCGGCCTTGCTGCCTTCGTATGTCGCCCGGGCCGAAGAAAGTTCGCTTTCGAGGGTGACCTTGTCCATCTCGGCGATGATCTGGCCTTCCTTCACTATGGAATTGTAGTCGACATAGATCTTGTCAATGATCCCGGACACCTGGGTCCCTACCTCGACTTCGGTCACCGGCTCTACAGTACCGGTGGCGGTCACTGCACTGGAGATGTCGCTTTTCCCGACAGTGACAGTCTCGTAGATGAGCTGCGGCGTCTTGGATGACCTGTTTTTAAAATACAATGCCAGTGATACGGCAACCACAAGCACTGCGGCCAGCAGCCACAGGACGGTTTTTGTTTTCTTCTTCATATGATAATGTTCTTTTAACGTCAGTCCGACGGATTTATATTAACGTCAGTTCGACGAATTTATGTTTAACATATTATATTAAAAATCAATATTTTATAATTTATGACCAAAATCCGTCACATTGACGTTAAGGATTTCTTCCAGAAATCCTGTCTGTTCACCCCCAGTCACCTGCGGTGACAGCCCCGCTGGGGCATGCGGCTCCGCTTCGCTCCGCCGGCACCTCCACTGCTTCGGTTCCCTTGCAGGAAACCTCGCTGACGCTCCGGTGCGGCCCTGAAGGGCCTTCCCATCTTAATCCCCAGTCACTTCGTGACAGCCCCTTGTTAAGGGGCGCCCCCATCTCTGCTCACTGTGAAACATCCACAGGATGATTTCACTCTCCGCTCGCGACCTCGGTCGAAATGACAGAAGACATCGGCCGGTCGAAATGACATAAAAGGTTCCGGCTACGGCTTGCTACAGCCGGACAGGCTCCCCGGCATAGAACCGGAGCAGGGCCTTGTTCAGGACAGCCATGTATTTGGCCTGGAGGAGCTGCTGCTGCGCACTCAGGAGGTTGTTTTTCTCTGTAAGGAGCTCCACCGTATTCTTCATTCCGAGATCGAACTGCTCGCTCACGAGGCTGAAGCTCGTGTTTGCGCTCTCCACCTGCTCCCTTGCCGCCAGATACTGCGACTGGGCGCTGCTGGCGTCAAGGTACAGGCTCTCTATAGTCTTGTACAGATCCTTGTTTGCCTGTTTGAGGTCCAGTTCGCTTGTCCTGAGCTGGAGCCGTGCCTTTTCTATTGCGCTTCTGTTCTGTCTGTTGCTGAATATCGGTACGCTAAGCGTAAGGCCGATGGAGTTGTTCCATCCGTTTTTGATCTGTTGTGTGAAAGTGAAGTCTGTTCCTGTTGTGTGATTCGTTCCGATCCCCGCACTGAGGCTGAGGCTCGGCAGTGACCCCGCTTTCGCGATACCGATATTCAGTTCGGACATTTCTACATTGAGTTTCCCGCTTTCTATCTCCGGCCTTATCCCTAAAGCCGCATTGAATACATCCTTCTTGTCAGGGACGAGGGACAGCACGTTCTCGTCCGTTATCTCCGGAAGCGCCAGATCCATCTCCGAGTCCTGGTCGAGCTCGAGAAGCTGTTTAAGCTGCAGCTTGTAGTCCTGCAGGGTGGCCTCGGATGTGACAAGCTGGTACCTGTCGCTGCTCACCTGCGCCTGCAGCTGGGCATAGTCTGCCCTGGATATGCTGCCGGCCTCCAGCAGCTGTTCCCCCCTCTCGCACTGCGCCTGGCTCACCTCCAGGGTGTTCCTGTTCACGTTTACCGACTCGGAGGCATAGAGTATCTGCACGTAAGTCTGTGTAATGGATTCTTCAATCGAATTCGCCGTAGCTTCCGCATCCAGAGAGGCTATCCTTGTATTCAGCTCCTCCTGCCTGATGCCCTTGCGGTTCGCCCCTCCGCTGTAGATGGTCCAGCCTGCATTCAGACCGTAATTGCCGGTATAGCTCGTACTGCCTTCCGTGCGGAGGATCTCCGTCCCGCTGACCGTGCTGCTCGTCTGCTGGTAGGGCCTGTTAATAAGGCTGTGTGAAGTAGAGAAAGAAAGGTTCGGGAAAAGGGCTGACTTCGCCGTCTTGACATCTATGGCCGAAGATTCCGCCGTGATCCTGCTCTTCTGGAGTGTGATGTTGTTTTCCAGGGCATAGTCAATGCAGTCCTGCAGTGACCACTCCTGCACCCGGGCTGCCTGTGCCCCAGCCGGAAGAGCGGCAAGCACTGGGGGCAGCAAGCCAAATATACGCAAAAGAAAATGTAATTTCCTCATTGGTGACACTGTTTCTAACTAACTGGACGCGAATTTATAACAGCGCACCACTCCCGGGAAATCAATTAGACATACAGACCGATTTTACCGACAAAAAAAACATACATTAAAATTTTAGAATCACCCTCACCTATTTTGCAGTCTGTCTATCAATGCCGTTCTTACCAACTCATATCCGGTCTGCATGTCGAAAATCCTGTCCGGACGAATTAACTGATGAATATCTCCCCAAAAGTCCACATCAGCCATTTTCTCTTCCATATTGGCAATGAATTGTTTATAGGTAGGTGGTTGTTGTACGGAAAATCCAATATATCGATGATAGCATTTCATAATCTCCTCCGGATTCACCTCCGTTTCTGTCAAAGCCACATACAGATCGAAAAGGTCACGCCCTTTCTTGCGCTGATACAATGCTCGGAGTTTTGTCCCCAACAGTTCGTCAAGCTGATATGTAGTTATTTCACACTTGCCAGAAAACCAGCTGTTTTCCATTTCAAAAGGCTTTTTTACCAATTCCAACTCGTTGAAATGCTCAAAGCAGTTTATCTCAATCTTTAGTCTTAACGGGACAGTTGGCGGAATTTCTGATTCCATACGGAACAACATGGTATTGTTGTAGCGTTTCTGTTTCGTCACACGATCTGGCAGAAAATCCAATACCTCGCCGAGTCTGAACATAATCGGCTTGATTGGCCCGGGATTGATTTGAACCAAGTCTATATCCTCACTGTATCTCGGCTGAGGAGAGATGTATAGTTTATGAAGTGCCGTACCACCACGAAAAGCCAGCTGTGATGCAAGAAATTCGTCACTGAAAATGGCGACCAGCGCACGGGAAATAATCAAGTCCTGCTCCACCTGCGCATTGTCACTCCAAGGGACTTGATTATTCCATTGAGTTATAGATGCCCTGTTTATCATATTTCATCAATTTCTATGTTCAAATTAACATTTACCTTCCAACGTCTGTTTTTCTCCGTTACACCATCCGGGTGACGGGTACTTAACGGAACATAACGGAAGCGCCTGGAGTAGATTGTCAGTTCCCTGTGCAGTATATCTGCAACTCTTGACTGTTGTAAAACTTCATCCAAAATATATCCTAAACGCTGTATGGTGGCAAGCGAGGTATATCTGAAAATGGATTGAGCTGCATCTGTAAAATCAGTCTGTTCTGACAACTCCTCCAAAACAGTTGCAGCTCGGGACAGACCTCCTATATACTGCTCGTATTGCACAAGGTCAATGGATGTCAATTCGGCATTTGAGTAACGGATAATACCGGTCTCTGAATTTTTTGTCAACAAAAAACAGGTCGGAATGTCCTTGCGGTACGACCATGACAGTAGGTTGTTCTTTGCAACTGAAACCGAAGACTTGGGGAATATTGTCGTTACAGAGAATTTCTGTGGACGCTGATGCGCAGCACCTAAAATTTCCGCTGCACTGAGCAGACTGATATAATAGGGCTTATTAAGATGCGCCATCAGCTGGTCTATATAATAAATAGGCGGGACTATTCCTTTTGCTGCGTATTGCGTCGGGATTACCACATAAAAGCCACGATATACCGGCACAACGTTTTTTTGTGCTGACAGCCGGAATAATTCGTTCTTAACGACCTGCTCTGAAAAATTCGGGAAGCTGTTCTGCACCTCTTCAAAAGTAAAAGTAGGCAATCCGTTAATTTCCCGGTTCCTTATCCATTCCCTAATTGTCATTTGCGTTATTTTGGTGCAAAGGTAATCAAAATTCGATTACCTTTGCACTATTTTAGCGCATTTTCGCGGCAAAAGCACTCCCCCGAAATATCCTTCACCGCCCCGAGGGGGATGCGGAGGCCGTCATCCATTTCCAGGATGCACTCAAGAGGGTGGACTTTCTTCATGGTGCCGGTCACTGTCCTGTAGGCGCCGCCGGACTTGGAGGTGTCGGGCTCGAAGTATGTGATTGATATGACAGGTTTTGTGCCCTTGCATTCAAGGAGAAAGGCCAGCTTCCTGTTCAGGATGTCCTCCTCCCCCTGCGTCAGCTGCATTTCGGTATCTGTCAGCCGCGCGGTCTCCCGGAGCGCCGCATCATGCCCGGTAAGGGCGGAGAACGGTGCGAACTGGGCTGCACGGCTGTACATGGACATCCTCGGGTGCACAGAAGACTCATGGTGCGGCAGGTCTATGATGTCGTCATACGGGGTTTTCATGCCTTGTGCCCTCCTATCTGCCTGTTGCGGTCCTTAGCTGTCGCCCCTTCCTCATAATTGAGGCCCTTCAATATGGCATTCTTGCCGAACTGCTTCTTGATTTTCAGCACCGCACTCTGCATCCGGCGCTCTTTCTCCAGCCTTTCGTCCTCTTCCTTCTGCGCCTTTTCAATGGCATCATAGTCAGTGAAAAGGTCATATTGTACCGGCCGGCGGTTCTTCCCGGCCTCATTCTCGTCCACTACATGATTGGTGGTCAGGTTGATACGGCGCACCAGCAGGTCAGGGTTGATGATCCTGTCATACAGGCCCATGACGGCATCGGCTATCAGCCTTGCGGATGATGTCGGCCTGTCAAGATTGGCTGAGCCGTGGGCGTGCTTCGGGACCTGCCGCCCGTAATAATCTGTCGACATTCCTCCCCTGTATCTCGCGCGGACGGCAGGATCGGCAAGACTTTCAACATCATACCCGACGGTCAGCACGACCTGGTCCGTCACCATCCTTTTGTCAAGCAGGTCGAGGGCCGCCCCCTCGGCCATCTCCCTCACCACCACACGGGCTTTCTGCACGGTGTACGGCTCCTGGAGCACCTGCCCGCTGCTGAATGAATTGGAGGACGGCCGGTATGACTTTATCATATCGATCGTACACGGCTCCCAGCCCCACGCGTGGTCTATCAGAAGCTCCGCATTCACCCCGAAAAGTCTATACAGCAGCTCTTCATTCCGGAGAGACTGCCGGGCAACATCGCCCATCGTATATATGCCGTACTGTTCGAGTTTCCCCGCTATACCGCTGCCCACCCGCCAGAAATCCTTCAGCGGACGGTGCGTCCACAGGCTCCGGCGGTAGGACATCTCGTCCAGTTCCGCGATACGCACACCGTCCTTGTCCGCCGGAATGTGCTTGGCCTCGATATCCATCGCCACCTTGCAAAGGTACAGGTTGGTGCCGATGCCTGCGGTCGCCGTAATGCCCGTGTTCTGCAGGACATCCCGTATGACAGTCCTGGCAAAGTCATGCGCCGTCATCCCGTAGAGCGGAAGGTAGGAGGTCACATCCATGAACACCTCGTCTATGGAATAGACATGAATATCTTCGGGAGCGACATATTTGAGGTATATCTGGTAGATGCGGGTGCTGTATTCTATATAGAAGGCCATTCGCGGAGGCGCCGCGATATAGTCCACCTCCCAGTCGGGATGCGCCTTGAGCTCGATGTCTGATATGGACTTGCCCCTCAGGCGGTGCCCGTACGCCCGTCTCCTCCGCTCCTGGTTCACCGACCTCACCCTCTGCTCCACCTCGAACAGGCGGGCGCGTCCCGGTATGCCGTACGCCTTCATAGACGGGCTGACGGCCAGGCAGATAGTCTTCTCCGTCCGGCTCCTGTCCGCCACGACAAGATTTGTGGAGAGAGGGTCCAGCCCGCGCTCCACACACTCCACCGAAGCATAGAACGACTTCAGGTCAATGGCGATGTATGTCCTTCCGTTACCGTCCTTCTCGCTTCTCCCGATATATCCTTTTTCAGTCATACCCTTGACAAGCTTATTGAAATAGTTCAAAAATGGACGGATCTGCGCCAGTCAGGCATATGCCCCGTCTCCAGGATTGTCGCCCACCACCATGTCAGCCTGGTACAAGGCTTCAATATAATCCTGTTTCTTACGGCTGCAGAGCCTGCCATGTAGCAAACAAATTATCCAGATTTGTCATTATCACACCTTTGATTTACCACTCCATAAAGTGGTATCATACCACCTTTAAACTGTTTTCATACAAAAGTAACCAATTAACTGTATAAACTGCCATCCGGAAAACAAATTTATCAATACTTCAATGATTATCCGCAAAAATATCCATAAGGCCCTGCCGGGCGGGGCTGATTGAAGAATCCGTAAAAGTCACTCCGGTACTCTGAAGCATGGCAATATTTCATAATTAACTGACTGATAAGATATTACAAATAAAGGCCATGCTCCAGACCCCCTTCAGCGGTGGGTCTGAAGCATGGCAAAATTTTATATCTTCCAATAAATTAATGCATTACGGAAACTTCGCATGCTTCAAGGGTACAAGAAGCCGACAGTATCATTCCAATGCCGCCCGACATTTCCCGGAGGCGGCACCACGGACTCTGCCGCCAGGGAATATTTGCCAACTCCCGGATTGCCCGGTCCGCAGCATCCGTCCGAAATGGCAGGGAAGCCGTTGCCGGGAACACAGAAAAACCGCCCTGAATGAAAAACATTTACATCTTAATCCCAGTCGCTGAAGCGACAGTCTCTGCCAGGGACATACGGTTCAGGCTTTTCCTTCGCCGGCACTTCATCCGCTCCGGTTCTCTCCGAAAAGCTCGCTGAAGCTCCAACGCGACTCTGAAGAGTCCCGCTTGCAGCGAAAAGCACATCAGGGGCAGTTTTGCGGATAATCATTAATACTTCCATTTTTATACATAATTTTGCACCGTAAGGCCGGCATCCCGCTATGCCGCCGTTTACCGGAAAATCACATTATGAAAATCGACAGGATACATACCGGCAAGAAAAGATTCCCGGAGCTCCTGCTGATGGCGGACGAACAGGAGTCAATGATAGACAGATATTTAGAGAGGGGCGAAGGGAAAGGTATCCGCGAAATCCCTGCCTCAGGCCGGACAATTCCAAAATAAAATAGTACCTTTACGCCCCGAATGTGAAATTGTCAGAAATGCCATATCAACAGATGTCATAAATGTTTTTCGAAGAGAGTGTTAAATCTGTCCTGACCATGACAAGGGCCGTGAAGGGGATTTTTGCTTCTATGGCGTTTGTATTCTGCAGCACGTTATGTGCGGCCGCCCCTGTCCGTGACTCACTGGCCACGGCAGAAAAGAGGGACAGCATAGTTGAAGCTACCGTAACAGCCGACAAATACATAAAGGAGGCAACCCGGAGCCAGACCGGGCACAAGCGCCTGAACGAAATGGACTTCATATACGGGAATGTCGTATTCAGTTCCCCGGACCTGATCAAGGCCATCCAGAACCTTCCCGGCGTAAGCTCCGGGACAGAACTGATGTCAGGACTCTACGTCCACGGCGGGGAGGGCTCCGACAACCTTTTCCTTCTCGACGGAGTGCCGATGTACCAGATCAGCCATCTCGGCGGACTTTTTTCATCGTTCAACACCGATGTCGTAGAGCACCTGGACTTCTACAAGAGCGGATTCCCGGCCAGGTACGGAGGAAGGATGAGCTCCGTAGTGGACGTCACCACGAGCGACGGGAACTTCGATGAATACCACGGCACTTTCATGATAGGGGTGATTGACGGGCGCCTGCAGTTCGAAGGTCCGATAGCCAGAGGGAAGACTTCTTTCAATGTCGCAGTACGCAGGAGCTGGATGGACGCTGTCCTCGCCCCGGCCATCGCCATAGTCAACAGGAAAAACAAAGACGGCGAGGCCGTCGGGGGCACCTACGCCTTCTATGACATAAACGCCTCCGTCACACATAAGTTCAGCAATGACAATATCCTCTCCCTGAAGTTCTACCACGGGAGGGACCATCTGAAGCTGAAACTGGATACGCCCCAGACCGGTTCCTCCGGTGAAGGCGGAGATGCGGTGACCGCATCCGGCACCGACAACCTCAATACGGACATAGCCTGGGGGAATACCCTCGTCTCGCTGAACTGGAAATACAGGATACTCGACAACCTGAAGATGCAGACTGTCCTGTACTATACCGGCAGCAATGCCGATGTCCAGTACTACTGGCACGACTGGGAATTCGACGGGACCGAGTACAGTTACTCACTTGACGAGACCAACTATTCCAGAATCAACGACATAGCATTAAAGACCGATTTCAGCTGGCAGCCCCGTCCATCTCATAACGCCAGGTTCGGCGCGTCATACCAGTTCCATATATACAACCCGTCAAGACATAGTGTTTCCACCGAAAACACCGCACAGAACACGGAAAGTTCATCACAGCACTATAACGGGAACGAATTCTCCCTGTATGCCGAGGACGAGATAGCCCTGCATGAGAGGGTATATCTGGACCTCGGGCTGAGATATGCAATGTCCGCCGTCCCGGGAAAGGTCTGGAACCGCCTGGAACCGAGGGCTGCACTGGATGTGGAATGTGCCGACGGGATAGACTTCAAGGTATCGTACACGGAGATGAACCAGTTCGCCCATCTGGTCTCCACCACATATCTCGACATCCCCACAAACTGCTGGCTCCCTTCCACATCAAAGGTGGCCCCGATGCACTCCAGACAGATGGCCGGAGGGGTATATTGCAGACTTCCGCACAATCTCCGGCTGAACATCGAAGGATGGTACAAGACCATGGACAACCTTCTGGAGTATTCCGGGGCGAATTCCCTTTTCCCTCCCCTCGACAGATGGGAGACATCATTCAACAAAGGCAGAGGCAGGTCATACGGACTCGAGACCGAGTTCGGATGGCGGACAGAAAAGCTCGCGCTGACAGCATATTACACCCTCTCCTGGAGCCAGAGGAAATTCAATGCCGTATGGCACGACTGGTACTCGCACAGGCATGACAACAGGCACAAGCTCACCCTTATGGGCAACTGGAAAGTCAGCAATACAGTGGACCTTTACGCATCCTGGAACTACAACAGCGGCGGATGGATGACCGTCGCCACCCACATCTACAACCCCGGGGAGGTATTTGACCGCATATATACGAAACCCAACAACGTCAACCTCCCTGATTATCACCGGCTTGACCTCGGGGCAAATTTCAGGAAAACATCGAAGGGAGGGAAAGAACACATCTGGAACATAGGGATTTACAACGCATATTGCAGGAAAAACGTGGTATTCGTGGCCGTCAACGAGCGCGAGGACAAAAGCCTCTACGGCACAGGCCGCGCAATATTCCCTATCATACCTTCTTTCAGCTACACTTTAAAATTTTGACAATGAAAAATTTATACAGTACGATAATAGCCTCTGCCCTCTGCCTCACGGTGCTTTCCTCCTGTGAAGTAGAGTTCGATTTCAAGGAACTGGACGGAGACCCGCTGTTCCTGATAGACGGCTATATCAGGACTGAAGCATACAGCCCTGGAACAGGAAACCTGCAGATGTATCTGTATGGCGTACCGTCCGCCGCAGGAGAACGGGAATTCAGCGAAGAGGCCAGATGTACCCTGAAAGTGTACAAGAATTCGGAACTGATAGATACCAAGGACTATATTACAATAAAAGACTTTTTCGGACTGATTGCCGACGATTATCAGGTAGCCCCGGGGGATGAAATCCTGATTACAGCGGAATCCGACGGTTTCCCGACGGCATCGTCCAGGACAGTAATCCCGCAGGCCCCTCCCGTGGCAGAGACCTCCTGCTCGGTGTCCGGGGGCAATCTTGACATAAGGTTCTCATTCGAGGACGATGCAGCCACGGCAGATGCCTACGCCTTCCGCTTCATGACCATGACTACAGACCGGATACCTGGAGAAAATGAAACCGGCTACTCTCTCGACCTGTCGTTCGGAACCCGTCCCGGCTCCCCGTTAGCGGCCCCGGGCCCGTTTGATGTGACATGGGAGGACGGGATCCGGTATTATGGGATCAACGACGAATCATTCAACGGCAAGCGCAAGGAATTCGAAATTTCTACTCCGTTCGAGCTCCCATCCGGCGGGACGACCTATTTACGGATTGAAATACAGCGGATCTCCCCTGAAAGAATCAACTACGAGACAGCAATCACAGACAAAGGCAGCAACGCCCTCGGTTTCATAGGCCTTGCACCGGTGACATTCGCCTATACCAACATAAAGGCAGGGTCGGGATGCTTTTCAAGCGGGAACTCCGCCTATACTGACTGGGTCCCTGTCTGCGGAGGTATACAGTCCGGAAAATTCTGAAACAAGATGGTAAGGCCCGTCAGGTGACTGGAGGGTGGACTAACAGAAATTGTCATTTCGACCGAACGAAGTGAGTGGAGAAATCTGTAGAAGAAATAAACAGATCCCTCGACTTCGCTCGGGATGACATGGAGTTCGATTGTAAAAGGCAAAATATTGATTTTTAGGATAATATTATTAAACATTTAATTCGTCGAACTGACGTTACTTATGGCACATTCGATAACAATAGAAGGGAATACGAAAGAGGAGAGATACCGCTCCCTGGTCCCGCAGATAGAGGCACTGCTCGAAGGAGAGCAGGACATGGTGGCAAGGATGTCAAATACAGCGGCCGCGATACACGGGGCATTCGGGTTCCTTTGGACCGGCTTCTACAGAGTGGTGACGGCACCGTCAGGAAGCGAGCTTTCCGTCGGTCCTTTCCAGGGGCCGGCAGCCTGTTCAAGGATAGCGTACGGGAAAGGGGTATGCGGAACGGCCTGGAAAGAGGCAAGGACAGTGGTAGTACCTGATGTAGAGGAGTTTCCCGGGCACATAAGGTGCAGCTCGATGGCCAGGTCGGAAATCGTTGTCCCCGTGTTTTCGGCTGACGGGGATGTCATAGCCGTCCTCGACATAGACAGCAGCGAAACAGGCACTTTCGATGCGACCGACGCCCTCTATCTGGAGGAAATCTGCAGGAGAGTCAGCTGGAAATGACATTTTGACAGTACTGCAGCGGAAGCGCATAATAGTGTACAGTTTTTGCAGCACGCCGCGCGCAGATAAAATTCCATTGATCATGAGAAAGAATTTCGGGGCAAGACCCCTTTCCTACCCTCAGCCGGTGTTCATCATCGCGACATACGGCGAAGACGGGACCCCTGACGCAATGAACGCGGCATGGGGCGGCATAAGCGAATCAAACGAAATCAGCCTTTGCCTCAGCGCAGGCCACAAGACTGTCAAGAACATACTCAAGAGAGGCGCATTCACTGTGAGCATGGCTGACGCCGGGCACGTGGTGGGCTGCGACTATGTAGGCCTTGTGTCAGGCAACAGCGTGACGGACAAGTTCGCAAAGGCCGGATTCCACGCAGTGAAGTCCGGATTCGTGGACGCCCCGCTGATAGAGGAACTGTCTGTCGCTATGGAATGCAGGCTCAAGGACTACAATCCGGAGACATGCATACTGCGCGGGGAAATCGTCAATGTAAGTGTCGATGAACGTGTGCTTGACAGCAACGGCAAGGTAGACGCATCGAAGGTCGCCCCTATCGTATTCGACCCGTTCAACAATGACTATCTTAAGGTAGGCGAAAAAGTCGGCAACGCATTCTCCGACGGCAAACAGCTGAAATGACAGTACGGCATGGACAGGAAAGAAATACCGGTCCTGCTGCTGACGGGCTACCTCGGCAGCGGGAAGACCACTTTGCTTAACCGTATCCTGGCAAACAGGAAAGGAATACGGTTCGCCGTCATAGTCAACGACATAGGAGAGGTGAACATAGATGCCGACCTCATACAGAAAGGCGGAGTGGTAGGCAAGAAGGACGAAAGTCTTGTGGCCCTGCAGAACGGGTGCATCTGCTGCACCCTTAAGGCAGACCTGGTGGAACAGATATACGAGCTGCTGGCCATGGAGAGATTCGACTACATCGTGATAGAAGCCAGCGGTATATGCGAGCCTGACCCTATAGCCCAGACCATCAGCATGATACCGACATTGGGTGAAGCATACGTAAAGCACGGGGTATGCCGCCTTGACTGCATCGTCACGGTAGTGGACGCACTGAGGATGCAGGATGAATTCAGCTGCGGGGAGGCATTGACAGGCAGGCAAATAGACGAGGAAGACATCGAAAACCTCATCATCCAGCAGATAGAGTTCTGCAACATCATTCTGCTGAACAAGGCTTCCGAAGTGAAGCCGGAGGAGCTGTCCCGGATAAAGCGTATAATCCATACACTGCAGCCGGGTGCCGAGATCATCGAGTGCGACTATGCAGATGTAGACCTCGACAGGCTCATCAACACCGGACTGTTCAACTTCGACCGCGTGGCCACTTCCGCCGGGTGGGTCCGCGGGATAGACAGCCAGGCCACTGAAGAGGAAGAAATCGAAGCCAGGGCGCACGGCAGTCATCATGATGATGAACACCATCATCATGAACATGAAGAAGGGCATCATCATGATAGCGGGGACGGCCATCATCACCACCATCACCATGAAGGAGGGGAAGTCGAGGAATACGGCATAGGGACATTCGTCTACTACCGGCGTCCCGCACTGGACATCAACAAATTCGACCATTTCGTAGCGAAGAAGTGGCCTTCAAGCGTCATCAGGGCAAAGGGAATCTGCTACTTTACCGACAACAGGGACATGTCCTACATGTTCGAGCAGGCAGGAAGGCAGAAGACCCTGCGTGAAGCCGGGCTGTGGTATGCCGCCGCCCCGGAAGAGGACAGGATCCAGCTCATGAGCCAGGACCCGAATTTCTTCAAGGACTGGGACGAAAAATACGGTGACAGGATGCAGAAGATTGTGTTCATCGGGCAGAATATGGACAAGGAGCAGATCATCCGCGACCTGGATGACTGCCTTGAATAGGCTGTATCCGAAGAAAGCATATATCAGAACAGCGGACTGCTGGCCCGTCAGGACATCGAGGCCAGCAGTCTTTCTGTATCTATCCCTGTAAAATCATCAATGACCAGATCGGCCAACGGTGTTATCGCCTCCCGGCTGTTGGTAGTGGCAAGCCCCACTACAAAACCTCCTGAATCCCTTGCTGACTTCAGGCCGGAGAATGAGTCCTCGAAAATCACAGTCGACTTCTTCGCGGCGCCGAATGTGTCCATACCCAGAAGATAGCAGTCCGGGGCCGGCTTAGACCTGGCGAAGTCCTCCCCGGTGAAAATCCTGTCAAACATTGACCTGAACTCCGGATGGCGTGCATACACGTTCTCCATCTTCTTTCTGTTGGAGCTTGTGACCACAGCCCTCGGCACACCTTTCGCCTTGAGCTCCGCAATGAAATCCATCACACCCGGTACATATTCATAAGGCATCTCACGCTCGAATACATCGATATCGTCCGTAATCTTCTTCTGCAGGTCAGTCCTGCAGCTAAAATATGTGGAAAAGATATTTTCAAGCGTCTGCCCCTTTATGGAGCTTCCGAAGTGCGTATAGCCGAACTCCCCGGCTCCGATCCTGTCCCAGAAATCCGAGTAGTACCCCTCGGTATCCACAATCACCCCGTCCAGGTCGAAAAGCGCGGCGGCGATACGCGTGTCTTTGATGTTGTCTGCCATAGTTGTCTTATCAGTTTCAATTCCGTCGCCGGCAAAGGTAAATATTCCGGCCGGAAACACGAAATATTATCCGGATTATGCACAGTTCAGTGCGACGAGACCATCTTCAGACCTATAACCGAGATTATGAGGGTGGAAATGAAGAAAATACGCCAGAATGTCACAGGCTCGTTGAAAAAAAAGATCCCCAGGAGCACCGTCCCCACAGCCCCTATCCCGGTCCATACGGGGTAAGCCGTCCCTATAGGCAGCGTCTGTACAGCCTTGGCCAGAAGGAACATGCTGAGCACCAGGCAGAGCAGGAAGCCTGCACCCCAAAGAAAATACTCCGTTCCGCTCACCTCTTTCATTTTTCCGAGACAGAAGGCGAAGCCGGCCTCGAAGCAGCCGGCGATTATAAGCATCAACCAGTTCATGACTACATTGTTTTTTCAAGGGTGCAAAGATAGCCATGTTTACCATAACTAAGGTTTACAAATGATAAATAACGTGAATTCGATGAATTTAATTCATTAAATTACATCGAATTACCTATTAAGGAGCAGGCCCGTGGCCTGCGACAGGTCCCCCGGCGAGGGGGAAGGAAGGGGGTGGCGCCCCTTAACAAGGGGCTGTCACAAAGTGAC
>CALVCB010000031.1 GCA_944325965.1 uncultured Bacteroidales bacterium | reverse complement strand
AAGGTCGTGCGCGAGATGGCAGGTGCCACCAACGCCCGCAAGGCCGCCCCTGGCACCATACGCGGCGACTACGCCCTGAGTGCCCAGGAGAATATCGTTCATACATCCGACTCGCCGGAGAACGCCAGGATAGAGCTTGACAGGTTCTTTTCCCCGGAGGACTACTGCGAGTATCCTTCGCCGCTGAACCAGTATCTTTACGCTCCGGACGAGAAATAAAAAAACAAATAGAGCAATGACTGCTCTATTTGTTTTTTTATCGGATTATTTAACCTTTTATCTGAATTTTATGCAAAAACGGAATTGAACTCCGAAATTACATAAAATTCAGATTTCTGTAATTTATTATTTCAATATCGCCTGCCGTATTTTCGAAATCCCCGTTATATATTATTGCTTTTTTTACGACTGGTGTCGTAATCCACTCCGGCAGTTTCTTCAGGGTCTTTCCGAATTCCGGAATGTATGTCATTGAAGACTTTATTTCAAATGCCTTCAGCTCACCTTCTTCCTTGATAAGGAGATCAACTTCGTTGCCATTGCTGTCCCTGTAAAAGTACACTCCGCCTTCCATTCCCTTGTTCATCCTGTGTTTTACGGCTTCCATGACGACATAATTTTCGAAAATATTTCCTCTCATCTTGTCTTTGGACAATTGCGCAGGACTTTCGATATCGAGCATGCAGCAGGCCAGTCCGGGATCTGTAAAATACAGTTTGGGACGCTTTACAAGACGTTTTGAAATATTTTCATAGTATGGTGGCAGCAGATATATGATATAGGAAGCACTCAGGACGGATAGCCATGATGCTATGGTCTTGCTGTCGACACCCACTTCGCCGGACAATTCGTTTGCGTTGAATACCGAACCTATCCTTGCTGCACACAATTTCAGGAAACGGAGGAACTGCATGGTGTCCTTGATATGCATAAGGTCCCGGATATCCTTTTCAATATATGTCTTTACGTACGACGGATAAAACAGCCTGGCGATATTTTTACCTGAATATATCGCTGGAAACAGACCGTCATACAGAAAAGTATCCAGGTCTTTCTCCGAAACGTGCGCTGATATTTCCGGGTATGACATCGGCAGCAGTTCATAAACACCTGCTCTTCCTGCAAGGGATTCTGAAACGGACTTCATAAGTTCGAAATTCGAACTGCCTGACAGGAAAAATTTCCGGTCAGGGTGATTGTCGGCAATACCCTGGATGTATTCCAGCAGCACCGGCACTTTCTGGACCTCGTCTATAAAAAGTGCTTTGTCTGTCTGATTCAGGAAAGCAATAGGGTCACTTTCTGCAAAACTCCTGACATTTACATCCTTTAGAGAAAACTTGACAGCCTCAGGGAAAAGATGGCTGAGCAGTGTACTTTTCCCGGATTGCCGGGGGCCTGTGACTGCAATCACAGGAAAATATTTCGCTGCTTCAGAAATAGTCTGCTCTATTTTTCTGGTTATATAATCCATTTTATGCAAAATTGGAATTCAATTCCGAAATTACATAAATTTTCAGAATCTGTCAAAAAATTAATTATCATAACGTCCACCCCCAGTCGCCATGCGGCGACAGCCCCGGTGGGGCATGCGGCTCCGCTTCGCTTTGCCGGCACCTGCGCTGCTCGGTTTCATCCCGGAAACCTCGCTGACGCTTTGGTGCTGCCCTGTCGCAGGCCACTGGTCAGCTCCTTAATAGGTAATTCGATGTGATTTGAATTAAATTTATCGAATTCACGTTATTTAAATTTCTTGTGGCCGCATTGGCTCTGCTGCTCTCATCTTCGTGCGAAAAACAAAATATACTTGGAGGATATGTACACACCCACATTTTCTTTTATCCGGGAGAAGGGCAGGAGCTTATAAACGCCCATGGCTATGAATATTCCATCCCGGCGGAGGGTGGGGATTTCAGTCTCGGCATTGTCAGTTATGGGCTGGCCAGGCTCGTCCCTACAGAGACGTGCGAAGGCATATCCGCGTCATTCATGTTTGAAGACCCTATACCGGAAGAACGGATATACGAAGACCATAGACAACAGTCATCCCGGGCATCCTTATGTCATTTCGAGCGGAGCCGTCAGGCGAAGTCGAGAAATCTGATGCAAGACCCTGCAGGGTAACTCCTGCAGATTTCTCCACTCCCTACGGTCGGTCGAAATGACAAAAGTTCCAGTCGGGAATGGCAAAGGGTCCCGTTCGGTCTGGAATGGCAAAAGCTCCAGTCGGAGCGAATGACAGTAAAGGGTATTTTCCGGATAATCACTGAAGAATTTTAAATGCTTCCCGGAAATCCGGCCGGGATTTAAACTCTAATGGGCATCCCGTTACGGGATGCCTGAATTTTATCCTGGATGCATGGAGGCAGAGCCTGTCCGCAGTATGGGCGCTGCCGTACAGCCGGTCGCCCTTTATCGGTGCCCCGAGCCCCAGTGGATGAGCCGCATGGACGCGCAGCTGGTGGGTGCGGCCTGTAAGGGGGCGGAACAGCACTTCCGCCCAGCCGTCTCCGGAAGCGGTGATGCTGTACTGTGTCTCTGCCTCTTTCCCGTGCATGAAATCCACTTTCTGGCGCGGCCTGTCATGGTAGTCCGGGGCAATGGGCAGGGAGATTGTCCCATGGCTGCCGGCCTCCAGTCCTCCACCATGCCCGGGCGTGCCTCCGGAGGGCTTTCCGGTATCTATTATGGCTATGTATTCTTTCCTGACCTCTCCTTTTTCGAACTGCCGCTGCATTTTCCTGTGCGCTTCCGGGTTTTTTGCATATACTATTATCCCGGAGGTGTCCATATCCAGCCTGTGGACACCGGACACATTGGCCCCGAGCCTTTCAGAGAGTATTTCCTGCAGGGATCTTTCCCCGGTCCTGCCCGGGACGGAGAGTATTCCGGATGGCTTGTCGGCCACTATGATGTCATTGTCCTCATACAATATTGAAAAATTGTATCCGGATGTCCTTCCATCCGTCTCCTGGAGGGGTCGGACTGCTTTCCCGTAGGCACCGCCCTTCCGTGCCGGGACCGGAGGTGAAGCTGAGGGGCTGTCATCCTCTACATCCAGCCCCTGCATCATGAAGCCCAGCAGCGGGCCGCACTTTCCTGTGCATGAAGGGTAGAACCTCCCGTGCTGCCTGACCTGCTGCCCCCGGCTTTCTCCGTACCAGAACTCTCCCATCGCTACAGGTTCCAGTCCGTGCGTATAGGCATAGTGCAGCAGCTTCGGGGCGGCACATTCCCCGGTGCCTCCAGGCGGCACTGCTCCCGCATCTGAGAATATCTGCCACACGCTTTTCCTTTCGCCTGCGGCGTTCTCTACCACCATGTTTTCCGAAATCCACCTCTGAAGCCTTTCAGACCGTTCCTGCCTCTCCTTTTTCAGTGCCCCGATTTCGTCCACGAGCTCCCTGTATCGCCCTTCGGCTGCCTCTGCCTCATCGCGGCATGCCGCCATAATCCTTTTCAGTTCAGCTTTCTCGAACTGGCTTTCCCTGGCCATTGCAGCTGTCATGGTCCCGTCCGCACCGCAGCGGCGCATGGCATCCCTCCTGGACTTGGATTCTCGCATCCTCTCTTTCCATTTCCGTATTCTTTCTTCGCATCCTGTCTTCACCTCATAAGCTGCCAGGGCAGCTTCAATGACAGTCGGACTGTTTTCCTTTTCTTTGATAACCAGGCTGATACGGTCTATCTCCGCTTCCTCTTTCCTGAAATGGCCCTGCGGGTCGGTGAGGTCAAGCAGCGGAGGAACGAAATACGGTATGACACTTTTACCTCCGGCCAGGCCCGAGAACCCTGCAAGAAATCCCGGGTTCCCTTCCTTATCCCTGACAATCAGCACTCCCAGCATTTTCCCTTCGGAGAATGCCTGTGTGAGTTCTTCTGAAGCCACGATGTGCCTGAGGACTGCTGTAGAGGCCTCTATGGTGGCGGGGTCAGGGGTGTAGCGGAAAGGGTTGTTGAATTTCTCCGGCAGCGGATGGCCTCCTTCCGGGGCCGGATCCAGTCTGTGTATGAGCGGACCGTCAGTCATCATCGTTTTCGGAGATTATCAGCAGCCTGTCCCCGGCATGCAGTTTTACGCTGCCGTTCGGTACGATGAACTTGTCCCCGCGTTTGATCATCATCACGAGCATCCCTTCCGGCAGCTTGACCTCCTTGAGCGTGTCACCGATCTTCAGTGTCTCCTCCGTAAGTGTCACTTCGGCGAGCTTGCCGGCCTCCTCCGGGACTTCTATCCCGAACTTGTTGTCATCATCAGGGACAGGGAGGTCCAGCTTGAGCTTGCGCGCGGCAAAGGTGATGGAACTTCCCTGGATTACCAGGGAGAGCAGTGTGATGAAGAATACGATATTGAAGATAAGGCTCGAGCCTTCCACCTCGGCAATCACGGGGTACGTGGCAAAGATTATAGGGACGGCCCCGCGGAGTCCGACCCATGAGATATATGTCTTGGATGCCAATGAGATTTTCCTGAACGGCGCCAGTGTCAGGAATACTGCCAGCGGCCTTCCTGCCAGTATCATGAATACGCCTATCAGAAGT
The DNA here is from genome assembly GCA_944325965.1 of uncultured Bacteroidales bacterium. Taxonomy (GTDB): domain Bacteria; phylum Bacteroidota; class Bacteroidia; order Bacteroidales; family UBA932; genus Cryptobacteroides. The sequence goes on along the minus strand of CALVCB010000031.1, from coordinate 20,765 downwards.
GCTACAGGAGCGACTTTGAGCATCTCGTGAGGGTTTACCAGCAGGCCAAGTGCGACGAACATCACTATCTGTACCATCCATGTCATCCCGTCAAGGAAGGAGAATATCTCCTTGCGGAAAGTGATCTTGTGGTTTCCTATGACAATACCGGCGAGATATACGGCAAGGTAGCCGTTGCCGTAGAGCTTGGTCGTCACGGTGAATGTGAAGAATACGATGCTGATGAGCAGGATGGCGTACAGCGGGGTGTTGGTAAGGTGTATCTTGTTGAGTATCCATACGGAGAAGAACCCCATCACCACACCGGCTATGATGCCGACCCCGAACTGCAGGACGAGCGTCTTGATGGCGTCAAGGGCTATTGCTGAAGCATTTATGCTTTCCGGCCCGGCCCCTGACAGGCTGTTGGCTATCTGGATGAGGACAATCGTGAGGATATATGCCATCGGGTCGTTGCTCCCGCTTTCGAGCTCCAGGAGCGGCTGCAGATTGTTCTTCAGACGCATGCGACTGTTCCTCAATATGTTGAATACCGAGGCCGAATCTGTGGAGGACATTGTCGCAGCCAGAAGTATACATGTCACGAATGGAAGCGATATGGGAACCATGTCCCATTCGGAGAGCATGAATATGAATAGTCCGGTCAGGACCGTGGTGAGCAGGACACCGACCGTCGACAGGGCTATGCCCTCTCCGAGTACGGGCCTGATTTCTTTTATCTTCGTTTCCATGCCGCCTGTGAACAGGATGATGCACAGGGCGATCATGCCGATGAACTGGGCGTGGTTCATGTTGTTGAACTGGAGGCCGAGCCCGTCGCTGCCGAACAGCATTCCCGCCACCAGGAACAGGAGCAGGGACGGCAGCCCGAACCGGTAGCCGGCCTTGCTTATGAGGATGCTGCAGAATATCAGTATGGAACTGATGAGGAGTACGTTTTCTGAAGTGAAGTGCATGTTTCCGGCGTGTTAAAAATCTTATCGTTGACTTATATCTGTTATCTTAGATATCCTGACATTTTCTGTCCTGTATTCCATGCACATGTCTTTCAGCCCGCATATGCCGCATTTGGGCTTGCGGGCCGTGCATGTGTATCTCCCGTGCAGGATAAGCCAGTGGTGGGCTGTCGCCCGGAGCTCTGCGGGGATGTTCTCCGTCAGGTCCTTCTCCACCGCTTCCACTGTCCTGCCCTCCGAGAGCCCGAGCCGTCTGGATACCCTGAACACATGTGTGTCCACCGCGATTACCGGCTTGTCGTATATCACAGAGGCTATGACATTGGCTGTCTTGCGCCCCACCCCGGGGAGCTTCATCAGCTCGTCGGGGTCCTCCGGCACTTTGCCCCCGAATTCGTTTACCAGCATATTGGCCATCCCGATGAGGTGCTTCGCCTTGTTGTTCGGAAAGGATATGGACTTTATCAGGCCGTAAACTTTTTCGAATGTGGCGGAGGCCAGGTCCTCCGGCTCCGGGAACTCCTTGAAAATCTGCGGAGTATACATGTTGACCCTCTTGTCCGTGCATTGGGCGGACAGGATTACGGATATGAGCAGGTGGAACGGTGTGTCGTAGTGGAGCTCTGTTGTGGGGGACGGGACATTGTCCCTGAACCATGCCAGTATTTCCGAATATAGGGTTTCCCTTTCTTCCTTATTCATGTTCCGGCCCTGTTGTTTCTTGTTGAACTTCCGGTTCCTGCGGCAGCTGTTCCCTGCACGCCTCGTCGGCGCAGACGAACACCCTCCCGTGGTATTTCTCGACGATGGACTTGTTGTGTGTGACCATCACGACCGCCGTGCCCCTGTCCCGGTTGATCCCTGTGAGCAGCTGCATTATGCCTTCGGCCGTGTCGGGGTCCAGGTTCCCGGTGGGCTCGTCGGCGATGATTACCTCGGGGCTGTTGAGCAGCGACCGTGCTATTGCTATCCTCTGCTGTTCACCTCCCGAGAGCTGGTGCGGCATCTTGTGGGCCTTGCTCGACATGCCTACTGCCTCCAGCACCTCGGAGATCCTGTCCGAGATCCTTCCCCGGTCTTTCCAGCCGGTGGCCTTCAGCACGAATGTGAGGTTGTCCTCGACGCTCCGGTCCATGAGAAGCTGGAAATCCTGGAACACGACCCCCATTTTCCGCCGCAGGTAGGGGATGTCCTTTTCCCGGATTGTCCTGAGGTCGTACCCGCAAGCCGTGCCATCCCCGCTGTAGAGCGGGTTCTCGGCTATTATTGTCCTTATTATGGAGGTCTTTCCCGAGCCGACGCGCCCGATTATGTAGACGAAATCGCCTCTGCGGACATCCATGTCCAACCCGTAGATCACTGTGGTTTCCCCGTTTACTATTTCGGCGTCCCTGAAAGATATGATGATGTTGCTGCTGTCTGCCATCTGTAAAATTTATCGAAATCGCGTTAACTCACAAAGTTAATCATTTAATTGCTACATTTGCAGAAAAATTGCTGGAAGATGATTAAAAAGGTTTTTATGGCTTTGTGCCTGTGGATGCTCCTGTCCGGCCTGGACGCGGATGCATATGCCGCATCACGGGATTTGGACAGGGAGGCCAGGATGGAATTCAGGCATGCGCTTTCCCTGTACGACCGCGGCATGTATGACAGGGCCCTGCCCCTGTTCGGCTCTCTGTCCGACGAATACGGAGACTGCATGTCCGAAGGGTATGCTGTCTTGTGCGAGGTGAAGCTGCGCAGGCCCGGGTACGGCCAGCGGGTCAGCAGGTATGTCAGGGATTACCCGTATTCAGTGCTTGTGCCCGGCATACGTTTCCAGTATGCCCTGAACCTGTTTGACGGCAATGACTATTCCGGAGCCCTGGCTGAATTTGAAGCCATCTCCCGTTCCAGGCTTGCCAAAAGCCAGGTGCCGGAGTTCCTTTTCAAGAGGGCATATTGTGATTTCAGTCTCGGGAACTTCAGCAGGGCCCTTTTGAGGTTCAAGGAGTTCGAAAACATCCCCGTATCCGACTATACAGCTCCGGCAAGGTTCGCTTCCGGGTATATATGCTACAGTCAGAAGGATTTCAGGGAGGCGCTTGAGTGGTTCACGCTCGCTTCGGAGGACGCAAGGTTCAACGCCATGTCTGACTACTATATCATCGAGTGCCTTTTTATGCTCGGTGACTATGAGGAAGTGTGCGGACGTGCCCCCGGGATGATGGACAACATACCGGACGGGCGCAGGTCACGTGTCGTAAGGCTCATCTCGGAGTCGTGGCTCGTCCTGGGCGACGCGGACAAGGCCCGTTACTGGTTTGACAGGAACAGCGACCCGTCCGAGTTGCGTTCCCGCAGCGATTATTTCTATGCCGGTTCGCTGCTTTATGCCGTGAATGACTACCAGGGTGCCATCGACAAATACTCCATGATGACCGAGCGGACGGATTCCATAGGGCAGATAGCCAACTATCATCTGGGATACTGCTATATACAGACAAAGAATAAGGTGGCGGCGATGGCGGCATTCCGCGATGCCTCGGCCGTGGAATATGATGCCGATATAACGGAAGACGCGTATTTCAATTATGCCAAACTGGCGTTCGACCTGAATAATGACTCATCCGTATTCGACGAATATCTTAAACTGTATGCGGATAAGGAGAGGGGAGACAAGATCAACAGCTACATTGCTGTAGCGGCCCTCTACGGACATGACTATGAGACAGCCATAGATGCGTACGGCAAAATTGATGACATGGATTCGGATATGACTTTAAATTACATGAAAGCCAATTATCTGCGTGCATCGCAGCTTATTTCCAGCGGATCGTACAGAGCAGCTGTGCCGTACCTCAAGGCGGCAGCATACTATTCAGACAGGCTTTCGATGTTTAACCAGCTGTCCCGTTTCTGGATTGCGGAGTCATACTATATGAATGACCAGTACGACGAGGCCATTGACCTTTATACCGGGCTGTACAATGTGTCTGCCCTGTACCATATGGAGGAAGGGTATCTGATACCTTATAATATCGCATACTGCTTTTTCAAGAAGGGTGATTACCCCAAGGCCGCCAGATGGTTCAGGGAGTACCTCTCCGGGGAATCGGTGGAGTACAGGAAGGAAGCCGCGCTGAGGTACGCCGACTGTTTTTTCATGACATCGGACTATGCCGGGGCCATAGATGCGTACAATGCAGTGCTTAAGGACTATTTTGATGTCAATGACATTTATCCGTACTACAGGGCGGCCATATCGTACGGGCTCGAAGGTGAGAATGCCAGGAAGATATCGCTGCTGGACAATGTCAACAAGGCTTCGCCGGCCTCGGCTTTCTATCCTGAGGCTCTTTTCGAGCTCGGGCGCTCCTATGTGGTGGAGGAAGATCCGGCCAGGGCTTCGGCCGTTTTTGAAAAGCTTGTAGGGACAGTGAAGGACAGTACTTTCATAGCGCGCTCGATGATAGAACTGGGGATGATCTCCAGAAATGCCGGGGACAGCGGGAAAGCCATAGGATACTTCAAGAAGGTCGTGGAGGAGTTTCCTCTGTCCGGATATGCGGATGACGCCCTTCTGGCTATAGAGTCCGTATACCAGTCCGATGGCGAGCCCGAGAAGTACCTGGCCTACATAGAAAAGATCGGAAAGGGGTCGCTCAAGACCGAAGAGGAGAAGGAAATGATGATATTCAATGCCGCAGAGCAGATTTACCTGTCCGGCAACTACCAGCGTGCCCTCGTGTCGCTGCAGTCCTATATGGAGAGGTATCCTGAAGGGAAGATGCTCAGCCAGGCCGAGTTCTATATGGCGGAGAGCTACAGGAACACCGGACAACCGGAAAAGGCATGCGACTATTATTCAAAGGCTGCCGCCGGCGGGTCCGGATCGTTCAAGGAGCTTGCCCTTCTAAACTTTTCCGGGATTTCCTACCGGCTCCAGAGATATGAAGACGCCCTGGAGGGCTATGTCTCCCTCAGGAACACCGCCCTGCTCGAGAACAACAGGTACGAGGCGCTTCTGGGCATGATGCGCTCGGCCTATATGGCACGCAGGTATGCCGATGCCATAGGCTATGCGTCGGAGGTGAAGAAGGAAAGTGCCGGAAGTGCCGACGTGGCCAGAGAGGCAGACAGGATAATGGCCAAGTCCTACCTTGCAACAAGCCGCAGGGATGAGGCTTTCGCCATACTTGACGCCCTTGCAGCCGACCCTGGTACCCCGGAGGGGGCCGAAGCCGCATGGCTGATAATCCAGGACTGTTATGACAGGGGCGATTTCGAGGAGGTGGAGAACAAGGTATACAGCCTGTCCGACTCGAAGACCGGTCAGACCTACTGGCTTGCTAAATCATTTATCGTTCTTGGGGATGCCTTTGTTGAAAGGGGTGAGCCTGAACAGGCAAAGGCCACGTTCCAGAGTATACTGGACGGCTATACGCCACCGGAAGGAGGCGATGACGTGCTTGACAGCGTAAGGATGAGGCTCGCGAAGCTCGAAGAACTGATGTCCGCCCCCGCGGACTCCCTCGGGACGCCGGCCGGGGAATTGTAGAATGCTCCATGGCCCTTCCCGGTATGCGGCCACATGAAAAAAAATTACAGATATGCACCATAATAAATTGTTTGCAATAACGGTCCTCCTGTCTGCGGCGGTATCGGCCGCCGCACAGGACATTGACCCTACGGTCGAAGTCTCACGCATCTATCAGGGCAAGATGATGGAGGTGCACAAGCCTATGATAGGCATGCAGATCCCGGACAGTGTAATGCATTTTGACCTTGATTTCGACTATTCGGTATTCGACAACCCGTATAAGGGGACAAACGAGTTCAACCCTTATGTCCAGGACATGAAGCCGCAGCCGGATGCATGGTCCGGCAGGAGGCTGTTCCTGCGGGCGGGGGCGGGCTATCCCCTGCATCCGGTTTTCGACTTTGTATGGTCTCCTGACCTGAAAGGGAAATTCCGCATGAGCGCCTATGCCTCCCACAGATCATATGTCGGGAAGTACAGGAAGATCTCCCCGGTGCTGGACAGGTCTTCTGGCGGGCTATGTCTGGAGTCCCCGGAAAATAGTGCCTTTTCCGGGAACGGCTGGAGCGGCTATGACTTCCTCACAACTGCGGGTGTCGAAGGAAGGCTCGACTGGGGCAAGGGCATATTTTCTTTCAACGCCGGCTACCATGGCCTGGCCACAAGGGACACGCTGGTCTCCAGAGCATACAATGCACTGACAGCAGGTCTGAGGGTGCGTTCGTCCGGGGACCGGGACCGGTATTTTCTATATGATGTGGCTGTGGACTACAGATACGGCGCGGACAATCTGGACTACACAGGCCCTTCCGGATCCGGGAGCCTTTCCGGCCATGAGTTCTCCCTTGCTTCAGCGTTCGGCCCGGTGTTCTCCAGGGACAACAGGCTTACCGTGGGTGTGGGGCTGGACATGGTGTCATACGGCGGTGTTTTCGGCACTGAGGCGGGAGTTGTTACCGTCACTCCGAAATATATCTTCGGCAAGGGCCGGTGGAATCTGGGGGCAGGCATATTGTTCTCGGCTACGTTCAGCGGCGGGGAGAAAGGTCTGCTCCCCGCACAGGATACAAAGAAAGGCCAGTATGTGTATCCTGATATAACGGCCAGCTACGACATCATCCTCGACCATATGCGTCTTTATGCGGAAATCGGCGGCGGGGAAAGCATAGGCAGGTATTCCGGCATGCTGGAGAAGGGGCATTTCATACATCCCCTGTATACGCTCGCGGCCGGCATCCCTCTTATGGACAATACCATCGAACGGATCTCCGCCTCTCTGGGGCTCCGGGGCAGCATAGCTTCCCGTTTCAGCTATGATCTCAGTGCGGGCTACAGGAACTTTGCCAGCGTTCCGCTGCATGCCATCCTTTCGTCTTCCGGCACTTCGGTGAGCAGCCCTTCCCCTGTCCTTGGATATACAGGGCTGCAGATGTTCTACGCCTCCCTTGACTATGGGTGGAGCTCGGCGGACTTCTCCCTTGACGGGAATTTCACATACAAGCATTCCGATGTGTCGTCGGACGGTGTCATCCCTGCCGGCAACGGCACATGGATGTCGTTCTTCCGGCCTGCCGCATTCTCCGGGGATGTCCGGGCCATGTACAACTGGCACAGACGCATTTACTTTGGTGCGGACTGCGATTTCTCTCTTCCACGTGAAAGCGCCCTTTACCGTCTGGGCAGTTATGCGGACCTGGGCATCTATCTGGAACTCAGGACAGCCAGGCTGTTCTCCTTCTGGATACGCGGCGGGAACCTTCTTAATATGACCGTCCAGCGCATGCCGATGTATGCGGAGAGTGGAATCAATTTTACGGCCGGAATCTGCTTGAATTTGTGATAAAATTATTAAATTTGCCCGTTTAATTGTCATTATTGTATGAGTGAAAATATCAATCACGACGCGAACCAGTATTCAGCCAACAGCATACAGGTCCTCGAAGGGCTTGAGGCCGTCAGGAAAAGGCCGTCCATGTATATAGGAGATGTAGGAAAGAGGGGATTGCACCATCTGGTCTATGAGGTGGTGGACAATAGTATAGACGAGGCCCTGGCCGGGTACTGTACACATATCGAAGTTTCGATAAACGAAGACAACTCAATAACAGTCAGGGACAACGGGCGAGGTATCCCTACCGGGATGCACGAGAAGGAGCACCGCTCGGCACTGGAGGTTGTCCTCACCGTCCTTCATGCCGGAGGAAAGTTCAGCAAGGACAGCTACAAGGTCTCCGGAGGTCTGCACGGCGTGGGCGTGTCCTGCGTCAATGCGCTCTCCGACTATCTCAAGGCGGAGATCCACAGGGAAGGCAAGGTGTTCGTCCAGGAGTATTCCAAGGGAAAACCGCTCGGTGACGTAGCCGTGACAGGCGAGGCCCCTGATACCGGGACCATCATAACCTTCCATCCGGACGCGGAGATATTCACCACCACTACCGTATATGATTACGATACGCTTGCAGGCCGTCTGCGTGAACTGGCGTATCTGAACAAGGGAATAACCCTCACTCTTACCGACAGGCGCGAGCTCATCAAGGACACTGATGACAACGGGGTCGAGACAGAGTCCTACAAGAAAGAGGTGTTCTATTCCAAGGATGGTCTTAAAGAGTTCGTGCAATATCTCGATGCCGACTCTGAGAAGCTGATCGAGACTCCTATCTGCCTGGAGACCGACAAGATCATCCCTATCGAGATAGCCATGCAGTACAACACAGGCTTCACCGAAAAAATCTACTCTTACGTAAACAATATCAACACAATAGAAGGAGGTACCCACCTCCAGGGCTTCAGGATGGGCCTCACCAGGACGCTGAAAAACTATGCCGAGAAGAACGGCATGCTCGCCAAGCTTAAATTCGACCTTGACGCGTCCGACTTCCGCGAGGGGCTCACTGCTGTGGTGTCCGTGAAAGTGGCCGAGCCGCAGTTCGAGGGCCAGACAAAGACCAAGCTCGGTAACGGGGAGGTCGTTTCTGCTGTGTCACAGGCCACGGCCAATGCGCTGGAGTCCTACCTTGAGGAGAACCCTAAGGATGCTAAGGCCATCGTAGACAAGGTCATCCTTGCCGCCACGGCCCGCCATGCGGCCCGCAAGGCCAGGGAGATGGTGCAGCGCAAGACGGTCATGTCCGGAGCGGGTATGCCTGGAAAGCTTGCCGACTGCTCGGAGCGTGACCCGGAGAAATGCGAGCTTTTCCTTGTCGAGGGAGACTCCGCAGGCGGTACCGCGAAGCAGGGCCGCGACCGTATGACCCAGGCTATCCTCCCGCTCAGGGGAAAGATCCTGAATGTGGAGAAGGCCATGGAGCACAGGGTGTTCGAGAGCGAGGAGATACGCAACATATACACTGCCCTGGGAGTGACTGTGGGCACCGAGGAGGACAGCAAGGCGCTGAACCTCTCCAAGCTCAGGTACCACAAGGTGATAATCATGACCGATGCCGATGTGGACGGAAGCCATATCGCCACTCTTATCCTGACGTTCTTCTTCCGCTATATGCTTGACCTCATCAGGAACGGCTATGTATATCTGGCTACCCCGCCTCTCTATTTGGTGAAGAAAGGAAAGGAGGAGATATACTGCTGGACAGAGGAGCAGCGCAAGGACGCCACCATGAAGCTCGGCAAGGGCTCCGACAAGGGCGTTACCGTCCAGAGGTACAAAGGTCTGGGAGAGATGAGCGACGAGCAGCTGTGGGACACGACCATGGACCCGTCAAAGAGGCTCCTCCGCCAGATCACCATAGACAATGCGGCCGAGGCCGAGCGCACCTTCTCCATGCTCATGGGTGATGATGTGCCGCCACGCCGGGAATTCATCGAGGCGAATGCACATTACGCCAACATTGACGCTTAAAACCAAATAAGACGGTGATTCCGGCGTTGGGCTTGTTCCTCATATCCTATTGCCTTTAAGGTTCCGGTATTCAGAACTTCGTCCGACTTGAAATCCCTCGTCTTATCTGATGGTACCGTTGTGAAATTTGTACTAAAATTTAAATATTATGGATATTTTCGATAGAATCGCAAGAGACTCTGGAGGGCCTCTCGGTCAATACAGACAGAAGGCGTTCGGATACTACATGTTTCCTAAGCTCGAAGGCGAGCTCGGCCCTCACATGACCTTCAGGGGCAAGAAAGTACTGAACTGGAGCCTTAACAATTATCTCGGACTGGCAAACCATCCCGAGGTGAGAAAGACCGACGCCGAGGCTGCTGCTAAATGGGGCCTTGCATATCCTATGGGCAGCCGCATGATGACCGGCCACACTTCCCTCCACGAGAAGTTCGAAAGGGAACTTGCCGAGTTCGAGAAGAAAGAGGATGCATTCCTGTTCAACTTCGGCTATCAGGGGATCATCTCCACCATCGACGCCCTGATGGACAGGCACGATGTGATAGTCTATGATTCAGAGGCACATGCATGCCTTATCGATGGGGCGCGCCTGCACATGGGCAAGCGTATGACCTACCGCCACAACGACATCGAGAGCTGCGAGGCCACCCTCAAGCGTGCGACCAAACTCTGCGAGGAGACAGGCGGCGGAATCCTCCTTATCACTGAGGGCGTGTACGGTATGACCGGGGCCCTCGGAAACCTTGACGAGATCGTTGCTCTCAAGAAGAAATACAAATTCAGGATACTCATAGACGATGCGCACGGCTTCGGCAATATGGGACCTACCGGAAGGGGTACTTCAGAGCATTTCGGCGTGATGGACGATGTGGACCTTTATATAGGTGCGTATGCAAAGTCCATGGCGAGCATCGGCGGTTTCGTGGCAGGCCCGAAGGTGATCATCGACTATCTGCGTTACAACCTCCGTTCGCAGATCTATGCCAAGTCCCTCCCGATGGCTTTCGTGGAAGGCGGTCTCAAACGTCTTGAGATTATCCGCAGCGCCGAAGGCGACGAGCTCCGCAAGAAGCTCTTCACCATCACCCGTACCCTCCAGGACGGGTTCCGCAGGCTCGGTTTCGACATAGGTCCTGCACAGGCGTGTGTCACCCCTGTAGCCATCAAGGGAGGCGTCGGCCAGGCTACACGTATGGCGGTCGACCTCCGCGAGAACTACGGGATATTCTGCTCCATCGTAGTCTATCCGGTCATTCCTAAGGGCATGGTCATTTTCCGTATCATATCCACTGCGGCACATTCCATGGAGGACGTGGAATACACCCTGAAGGCTTTTACCGAGATGCGCGACAAGCTCAACAGGGGCGAGTATGACGGTGACGACGTTATAGACATGGCAGACAAAGGTTGATTAAGATGGCAAGGCCCGTCAGGGCCGCACCGGAGCGTCAGCGAGGCTTCCGGGAGGGAAGCCGAAGCAGCGAAGGTGCCGGCGTAGCACAGCGGAGCCGCATGCCCCACCGGGGCTGTCGCCGTCAGGCGACTGGGGGTGGACTGACCGGATTTCTGCAGGAAATCCCTAACGTCAGTATGACGTATTCCGGTCATAAAAGAAAGTATTGGCTTTTAGGATAATAAACTACAATTTAATTCGTCGGACTGACGTTGATTATGAAACGCGATTACTTCAAAGGGAAAGTGATTGTCATTACGGGAGCCAGCTCGGGAATCGGGTTGGCTTCTGCCGAATTATTCGCGTCACTGGGCGCGAAACTTTCCCTGGCGGCCCGCTCGGAGGACAAGCTGAAAGAGCTTGCCGGGCGGATTTCGCCTGACCCTGACAGGGATATCCTGTGCGTAAAGACCGACGTGTCGGTTGAGGAGGACTGCAGGAATCTGGTTGACAGGACCGTGGAGAAGTTCGGCAGGATAGATATCCTGGTGAACAACGCAGGGCTTTCCATGAGGGCCATGTTCCGCGACCTGGACCTGTCCGTGATAAAGACTCTCATGGACGTAAACTTCTGGGGGACAGTCTACTGCACCAAATATGCACTTCCTTTCCTTCTGCAGTCCAAAGGTTCTGTAGTGGGTGTGATTTCCATCGCCGGATTCGCCGGACTGCCTGGGCGCACCGGCTACGCATCTTCCAAGTACGCCATCAGGGGCTTCCTCGATACGCTCAGGATAGAGCATCTGTATGACGGTCTCCATGTGATGGTGTTCGCTCCCGGGTTCACTGCCTCCAATGTGCGCAACGCCGCCCTTACCGCGGACGGGAGCAGGCAGGGCAAGACGCCGAGGGACGAAGGCAAGATGATGACTGCCGAAAAGGTGGCAATGTATATGGCGAAAGGCCTGGAAAAGCGCAGGTCAGAGATGATACTCACCCCGATAGGGAAACTGACGGTGCTCATGCACAACATATTCCCCCGCCTTACCGACCGTCTTGAGTTCAGTTACATGGCCAAGGAGCCTGACAGCCCGTTCCACAGGAAATGACAATTTCTATTGATAGCCATATGCAGAACAATCTGACACCGGGCGCCGCCGGAGAAATTTTCCTTTACCAGGACAGCAGGAGGTCCGGGGCCGTCCACCGTTTTGTGGTGACCCTTACCATGCATATCCGCAGGGAGCAGCTTGAGCAGGCCGTGGCACAGCTCATGCCACGTTTCAGCCATTTCGCTGTCGGTGTCAGGAGGGCGGGGGAGTCAATCGTGTTCTGCCCCCTGTCTTCCGTCGTGCCCGTATGTGAGTCCGGGGATGACCTTGTGAGCGATTCCCTTCCTGAGATAGGCAGTGCTGAGCTCGGAGGCTACCTGTTCAGGATATCATATTCCCGCAAGTCGGTTTATTTCGACTGGCACCTGTCGCTTTCTGACGGGAAGGGCATGCTTGAGTTTATCAAGGCTGTTGTCTTCAGGTATATCGGGCTCTGCGGTTTTCCTGTCAGAAATGACGGTACCGTGAAAGAGGCCGATGAGCCGTCGAATGCAGTGGAGGGTATAGATCCGTATGTGAGGCTCGAGGACATACCGGCTTCAAGGCCAGTATGGTATATGGACGCATCTGCATTCAATGCCGCTGTCCCCGAGGACACGGATTCCATGGAGAAAGTGCATGTCCAGCAGATACGAATCCCGGTGGCCAAGGTCAAAGGGCAGGTAAAGGAATATGTCTCCTGGCCGGAATCCTTCCTGTCACCCTTGTTCTCACATGTCCTGTATGAGCGCTTCAGCGGACAGATTCCTCAGGGTGAATACATCGTGTCCACAATAAAGGAGAACCTCCGTCCGCATTTCCCCACGGCATCGCTGCGCCCGTATTTCTCTCCTGTTACACTTGCCTACAACCGTAAGGTTGACGAGTATCCGTTCGGCACGGTCCTTATGTCGCAGAAGAAGCTCCTTGATGCCCAGCTCAGGCAGGATGCTCTGGCCTACAGCGCCAAGCGCATGATGAAAGAGGTGGAGCAGGCCTGCGGTGAAGGCATTCCTTTCGATGAAAGGCTCAGGCGTTCGGCCGGATGTCTCGATATGGCAGGGCAGTCAGCCACATTTTCCATCTGTAACGTAGGGAAGATCGCCATGCCCGAGTCTCTTCAGCAGTACATAGTTGAATTCTATCCTGTCGTACCTTCCGGAAGCTATGCAAGCTCCCTGTCCATAGTGCATTTCAAGGGGGATCTTGTGGTGACGGTAGCCGACAGGTCTGACGGAATTGCCCTCTCTTCCAGGTTTGTCGAGCTTCTCAACCGGCATGATATCCCGGCGTTCATTTCCGACGAATTCCGTTTCACACAGATAAGGTACCTACCTGAAAAAATCGCAGACAATGGATAAGACCAGTTTACCTCATGGATGGAAGGTGTATGCGCCGCTTATTGTCCTTCTAGTGATCTTTGTGCTTCTTATGCCGCGGAGCGGGAAATTCAACTATGACTACAAGAGGGGTATGCCGTGGATGTACGAGACTCTTGTCGCGCAGTTTGACTTCCCCGTACTCAAGACGAGCGGCCAGCTCCAGGCGGAGAAAGAGCAGGCGAGCGCGAACATCATACCTTATTACAGGTATTCCGAGAACATAGTCAATGACGCCCAGACAGCCCTAAGGTCCATATCGCTCGGGAAGTATGACCGGCTTAAGTCCGAGTTCTCAAGGATAATGTCGGATATATATGGTAAGGGCATCATAGAGCCTGTGTCTGGCACCGAGGCATCTCCCGGCGGCGACGGTGTGATTTTCATCCAGAGGGACAAGCGGGCCGCGGAAGTGCCTTCATCCGAGGTATTCACGGTTTCTTCCGCAAAGCAGCGTTTTGCGCAGGAGGTCTCCATGCTGGACGGGACATGCAATGCGGACTCCCTCTGCCGCTATTCCGGGATATACGACCTCCTTATCCCGAACCTCATCTTTGACAGGCAGACCACAGACCTGGTCCATGAGGAATCCATAAACTACATATCGCCCACTTCCGGGATGGTCAAGTCAGGCCAGCTGATTGTGGCGAAAGGGGAGATGATAACCTCTGAAATCGAGCAGCTGCTTGACTCCTACAAGGCTGAATACGAGAGCAGTTTCGGCTATTCCGGCCCACGTGTCCTGCTGTGGATCGGCAATACCCTCATTGCCCTTGCTCTCGTGGTCATCCTGTTCCTCTCCATTTATTATACGAACTGGACCATCTTCAGTCCCGGGGCTTTCAACAAGTACCTCTACCTGCTTCTCATTTTCCTGATTTCGTTCCTGATGGCGATATTCGTCGAGAAGGCTGACCCGAGTTTCCTGTACCTGGTGCCGTTCGTGCTCATTGCATTGTACCTGAGGGCGTTCTTCAAGAAAAGGGTAGTCCTTCCTGTCTATATCATATCGCTCCTTCCCCTGCTTGTTTTCTCGCACAACGGACTGGAACTGTTCGTCATGAACCTTGTCGCAGGGGTGGTCGCCATATATGTGTTCATGTTCTTCAACAAGGGATGGCAGCAGTTCGTCACGGCGCTGTGCGTCTTTGTATCCCTGCTGACGGTGTACATGGGCTTCAGATTCATAGACGGGATAAAGGGCTTCAATGACTACACGACTGTATTCTTCATGTTCCTGGGCTCTTTCCTGATAGTCGCCGGCTATCCTCTGGTCTACCTTTTCGAGAAGATATTCATGCTCGTCTCCAGTTCGAGGCTTGTAGACCTCTGCGACACCAACAGCAAGCCGCTTCTGGAGCTTGCGCATAAGGCCCCGGGCACGTTCCAGCACTGTCTCCAGGTGATGAACATGGCGGATGCCGCCGCGAAGGCGATAGACGCCGACGTACCTCTGGTGCGTGCGGGTGCGCTTTACCATGACATAGGCAAGACTGTGAATCCGCAGTGCTTCATAGAGAATGACTCCACGGGTACGAACTACCACCAGGGACTTTCCCCGCAGGAGAGTGCAAAAGAGATCATCAAGCATGTCCCTGACGGCCTCGCCCTTGCCGACAAGTACAAGCTGCCGGAGGAGATCAAGCAGTTCATCGTGACCCACCACGGTACTACATGCACCGCGTATTTCTACAATAAATATCTCAATGCAGGAGGCGACCCTGCCAATGCCGATGACTTCTACTACAAGGGTACCAAGCCGAAGACCCCTGAACAGGTGATCGTCATGCTGTGCGACACCCTCGAGGCCGCGTCCAGGACCTTGAAGGATTATACTCCGAAGAGCATCTCGAACCTGGTTGAAGGCGTAGTCCGGTCCAAGATGGAGGCCGGCCAGTTCGAGAATGCCGATATTACCATGAAGGACCTGAATACTATCAAGGAAGTGATGAAGGAGTATATCCAGCAGATTCACCATGCGAGGGTGGTGTACCCGAAACGCAACCTCCCGGACCGCCATTCCCGTCCGGATGCCTGATTTTGATAATATCCGGGGAATTGCTATATTTGCACCCTTTGCAGCTGAAAAGAAAAAATATAAATAATTAATATATATGAACATAACACAGAACAAGGTTGACGATCTCAACTTGGAATTGACCCTTTCAATCGGAAAGGATGACTATGCGGACCGACGCAGGAAGAAACTTAACGAGCACAGGAGGACAGCTGAATTCAAGGGATTCAGGAAAGGTATGGTGCCTATGTCCCTTGTCGAGAGGATATATGGACAGTCAGCCCTCGTGGACGCCGTGAACGACATCATCGCCGATTCACTGAACGGCTTCATAAAGGAGAACAGCCTCAAGCTTGTGGGCGAGCCGCTGCCGAGTGAGGACCAGCCGCAGACAGAGTGGGTGAACGGCAATGACTTCACATTCAAGTTCGATCTCGCCACCACTCCGGAGGTCTCTTTCGAACTTTCCAAGGATGACAGTATACCTTATTACAATATAGAAGTGAAGGATGCTGCCAAGACTGAAATGAAGGACAACCTCCTGAAGCAGTACGGGTCGCTCGAGGACGGCCAGGAGGCTGGTGCTGACGATTTCATCATCGTCGATTTCGAGCAGGGTGACACTAAGGTAGAGGGTACCTATGTAGCTATCCGCAACATTGACGAGGCCGTGCGCGGCTCGTTCATCGGCATCAAGCCGGGTGAGACACGCCAGGTCAATGTCAACGAGGCATTCACAAACGAGTCCGACCGGGCTTCCATGCTCAAGGTAAAGAAAGAGGACCTTGCCTCCCTGGACCCTATGTTCACCATGACCGTCAAGACTGTCAAGACATTCGTGCCTGCCCCTATGGTGCAGGAGACCTTTGACAAGATTTTCGGAGATGGCAATGTAAAGAACGAAGAGGAGTTCGATGCCAAGGTGGACGAGAGACTCCGTTCGGAGTATGCACAGGAGTCGGAGTTCCGCTTCACGAAAGATGCCAAGGACTACCTTCTGAAGAAGGCAGGTATAGTGCTTCCGGAGAAGTTTCTCAAGAGATGGGTTTTCGTGGCCAATGACGGGAAGTTCACCATGGAGGAGATCGAGAAGGATTTCCCTCTTTTCCTTGAGGACTTCAGGTGGAACATGGTGCGCGGCTACCTGATGGACAAGTATCAGGTGAAGGTAGAGGAGGCCGACCTCCTTGCCAGCGCGAAGGCTTTCGCCGCTTACCAGTTCGCCATGTACGGTATAGGGAATGTCCCTGAGGACCAGCTCGAGACATACGCGAAGAGCATCCTCTCGCAGGAGAAGGAGGGCCGCAGGGTCCTTGAGCAGGTCGAGGACCAGAAGACTCTCGAGGCCGTGCGCGCAGTCGTGACCCTCGACACGAAGACCGTTTCTGTAGAAGAGTTCAGGGAGCTGAAATAAGCTGATATGGAGAAGGATTTCGACAGATATGCCCGTCTGGAGCATGGCATAAGCTCGATGACTATGCACCGTTACCATTCTGTCTACGATGCATATATCAATCCCACCATCATCGAGGAGCGCAAGCTGAATGTGGCTTCGATGGATGTGTTCAGCCGTCTGATGATGGACCGGATCATCTTTCTGGGTGTCCCTATCGATGACGATGTGGCCAATATCATCCAGGCGCAGCTGCTGTATCTGGCCTCTACCGACAGCTCTGCTGACATATCATTGTATATCAACACTCCGGGCGGGTCTGTGTCTTCCGGCCTCGGCATATATGACACCATGCAGCTCATAGAGCCTGATGTCGCCACCATCTGTACCGGCATGGCCGCATCCATGGGTGCGGTGCTGCTCTGCGCGGGTGCTGCGGGCAAGCGTTCCGCCCTGCCTCATTCAAGGGTGATGATCCACCAGCCGCTCGGCGGCGCACAGGGGCAGGCTTCGGATATAGAGATTGCCGCCCGCGAGATAGTGAAGATAAAGAACGAGCTTTACGGCATCATCTCGGAGCATACCGGGAGGCCTCTCGAACAGATTGTGGCCGACGGTGACAGGGACCACTGGATGACATCATCCGAGGCCCTTGAGTACGGGATGATAGATGAAATCCTTACCAGGAAAAGGAAATAATGGCTAAAGGGAAGAACAACGAACAGAGGTATTGCATGTTCTGCGGCAGGAGCGAGTCTGAAGTGCCCCTCCTGCTGCAGGGCCTTGATTCCTGTATCTGCAGCGACTGCGTGAAGCTGTGCCATGACTATATATCGAACATGGCACCGGCTGCCCCGCACAAGCATGGCAAACTGGAGAAAATCCTGAAGCCCAAGGAGATACATGCCTATCTCGACCAGTATGTCATAGGCCAGGACAGGGCCAAGAAACTTCTTTCGGTAGCTGTCTACAACCATTACAAGCGCATCAACCACAACCTTGACGAATCCAGGGACCTCGAGATCGAGAAGTCGAACATCCTGATGGTCGGTCCGACAGGTACGGGAAAGACCCTGCTTGCAAAGACCATAGCAAGGCTGCTTGAAGTCCCGTTCACCATAGTTGATGCCACTGTCCTCACAGAGGCAGGATATGTGGGGGAGGATGTGGAGAGCATCCTTACCCGGCTGCTCCAGGAGGCGGACTATGATGTCGCCCTTGCCGAGCGCGGTATCGTGTTCATCGACGAGATTGACAAGATAGCCCGCAAAAGCGACAACCCGTCCATCACCCGTGATGTCTCCGGGGAGGGCGTCCAGCAGGCCATGCTGAAGCTCCTTGAGGGCAATGTGGTCAACGTCCCACCGAAAGGGGGGCGCAAGCATCCCGAGCAGGAGTTCATACAGGTCAATACGCAGAGTATCCTTTTCATCTGTGGAGGCGCATTCGAGGGGATAGAGAGGCGCATCGCCCAGAGGCTCAATACGCAGGTAATCGGATACGGTGCGGCGAACAGGCAGACTGTAGACAAGGAAAACCTCCTGCAGTATGTATCCGCCCAGGACCTGCGTGCATACGGCCTCATTCCGGAGATCATAGGGCGTCTGCCGGTCATCACCTATCTGGACCAGCTTGACAGGGCTGCTCTCCTGAGAATCCTGACCGAGCCGAAGAACGCCATCATCCGCCAGTATGAGAAGATGTTCGAGCTGGACGGGATACAGCTGAAGATCGAGCCGGAAGTGCTCGGCCTGATTGTGGATACTGCGATCGAGAACAAGCTGGGGGCCAGGGGACTGCGCTCCATCTGCGAGCAGATCATGACGGACGCGATGTATGAGGCACCGTCATCCAGGAAGAAGACCTTTGACCTCACGCTCGACTATGCCAAGGCCCATTTGGGAGCCGTGCCGGGACATTGATTCTGCCTCTATTCAGAGGAACAGATGTGGACCTGCCATCCCGGGCTAAGCCGGAAGATCTGTCTCGGACCTGTCATCCAGGATTAAGCCGGAGAATCTGTCTCGGAGCTGTCATCCCGAGCGAAGCCGAGGGATCTGTAAATTAAGAAAATAGTAAAACCCCTTTAAAAGGGGAATGTATAATTAACAATTTAATACAATGAAAAGATTTTTAACCGCCCTGATGGCAGCATCTGCCATTTTCGCACTCAACTCATGTACGGAGGACACTCCGGGTGAAGAGCTTGACGGCCCTTCAATCGAATGGGAATCCAATTCTGATTTCAGCACAGTCGACATCACCGAAACTATGGATGTCAATCTTACAATCAAAGCTCCTGCTGGAATCAAATCATTTACAGTAAAAGTTGATTCAGAACCTCTCAACAACGGTGAGGGTCTGCTTGACGGATTCAAACTTACCGAACTTGACCTTGTCAATCCGTCGGAGGAAACTGCGTTTATCGTAACCATGATTCTCGGAGAAGGACAGACCGTAGCTGATGCAACAGAGCTCAATTTCGATCTGTCTACCCTCGTACCTCTTATTGCCGGTCTTACCACTGAGGATGGCTATCACAGCTTTACTCTCAATATAGTTGACAATAATGCAAAGTCATTGGAAAAAACCTGTAGGTTCCATCGTATAGGTGAAGATACTCCTTCGTATGCTGCCCCTACTATGACCTGGGAAGGGAATGAGAACTTTGATACAATGGAGATAGTTGAAGGTATGAGTGTAAACCTCTCTATAGATGTTCCGGCAGGTATTGAATCACTGGTTGTTGATATAAACTCAGCCCCACTCAATTCGATGGGAATGAAAACTATAGATTTTGTAAATCCAGGAGATTTGCAGACTGTTGTGGATATGATATTGTCAGGGCAGGATATTACTACTGTAACCAGCCTTACCCTTGATCTTTCAAGTCTTCTTCCAATGCTTCTCATGTTGCCTACCTTGGAACCTGACAGTGATCATGTTTTCACTGTTAATCTGACAGACAAAGTCGGCCAAAGCCTTGAACAGGCATGTTCTTTCCATTATACTGGGGAAACTGCTTCTCTTTCAGTAGACGAATCAAGCGTAGACCTCTGGGCCAACACTGTGAAACTTAACGTATCGGGGGAGGTAACCTCCGTCGCCTACCGTGAGAAAGATACTGCAACATGGATTGAGGTAAAGGCTGATGATAACGGTGAATACATTGTCGCTCCGGTATGGAATGAAGACCAAAATGATGCGGGCCTTACTGTTTATACTCCAAAGGCCGGAACAGGTATATTCGCCGGCAAGACATACGAGTTCCAGCTTAACGGTGAGACTATAGCCGATGCAGAACTTACTACTGCATCAGGCGATGTAATCCCGAATGGTGATATGTCTCAGTGGTCAGATAATTCAAATGGATATACAGCTCCAAATGTTAGTGGAGAAAGTTTTTGGACTAATGGCAACAATTTTTTTACTCAAAAGTTGTGTACAAACGATAACGGAACAGCTCATTTAAAGTCTGATGCATCTATTGTTTTTGCTGCTGGAAATCTTTTTACTGGGAATTTTCAACAAGCAGGTTTAGGAGGTAATGCGAATTTTGGTGTGCCGTATGATTGGACATCAAGACCAAAAGCACTTAAATTCAAATACCATTCTGTTATAGGTACTGTTGATAATAAAGGGCAGTTTGAACCTGATTTGACAGGTAAGATTGACTCGGCGCGCGTGTACGCTGTTGTTATTGATTGGAATGCTGTTCATACTGTTTCAACAAGTCTTACAGATGGAGTTTCTGGAACTTGGGATCCTGTTTCTAAGACTTCAGTTGATGAAGGTGCTATACTTGGATATGCTTCAATGTATATAACGGAAAATTCGGGTGCATCAAGCACAACATGGACTGATGGTGTAGAAGTGCCATTTGTATGGTATGATACAAATACAAAACCAAGCAAGGAGTATAAAGTCGTTATATCTTGCACAACAAGCAGCAGAGGGGACTATCTAACTGGTTGTTCATCTAATGAACTCTGGGTAGACGACTTCGAGTGGGTTTACTAAAACCTTACCTTACATGTATCCGGGACGGTAATCCGGAAAACCGCATGTATTATCTTTAGGCTGTCCTTCGGGGCGGCCTTTTTTCATCCGATTTTCCCGTCAGATCCCTCGGCTGCGGCTGCGCCTCCGCTC
>CALVCB010000030.1 GCA_944325965.1 uncultured Bacteroidales bacterium | reverse complement strand
ACTGATAACCAATATTTCAAAATCAGAACAGCTATGGACGAAAGCAGAAGAAGTTTTCTGAAGAAGGCGGGGGCGAGTGCCGCCCTGTTTACGATCCTTCCCAGGCATGTGTTCGGAGCAATGGGTGGGGACAAACGCTATGTGGCTCCGAGCGACCAGCTTACCAAAGGTATCATCGGTGTGGGCGGCATCGGCCGTTCTTCAAACCATTTCACCAGCGACGGAAGATGCCGCCTGGTGGCTATCTGCGATGTGGATTCGGAGCATCTTCGCAAGGGTGTGGAGCTCGGGAAGCAGAAATTCGGGCAGACACTGCAGACATACCATGATTTCAGAGATCTGATTCATGACCCCAATGTGGATGTCGTGCATATCGCCACGCCGCCGCACTGGCACGGGATAATGGCTGCCGAAGCCGCCAGGGCGGGCAAGGACATTTTCTGCGAGAAGCCCATGACACGTACCATCGGGGAGGGCAGAAGAGTGCTGGAGGCAGTGCGGCGCAACGGGAGGATTTTCCGTCTGAACACATGGTTCCGCTTCAAGGACACTTTCTATGGACTCGGGACTACCGTAGAGCCGCTTAAGAAGCTGGTGGACAGCGGACTGCTCGGATGGCCGCTTACCGTACGCATCTCCGGGGCCACAGGGTTCACATGGAAGTTCTTCTGGACCGGCAGGGAGAACCTTGTGCCGGAGCCGGTGCCTTCGTGCCTTGACTATGACTTCTGGCTCGGTCCGGCTCCGTACAAGCCTTACAACCCTCACCGCGTGCACCAGACATTCCGCGGCTACTGGGACTATGACGGCGGCGGGCTCGGGGACATGGGCCAGCACTACATAGACCCTGTGCAGTATATCCTGGGCAAGGACGGGACTTTCCCTGTGAAAGTCGAGGTGGACGCCCCTCAGCAGCATCCGGACGCTATCGGCATCTGGCGCAGCATCACATACACCTATGAAGACGGCTGCAAGATAATACTCGAGGGAGAAGGTTTTGAGAGCCAGGGCAAGGTGCCTTATATCGAAGGACCCGGAGGCAAGGTTTACAAAGGGTTCGAATGTTCTATACCGAATGTCATGGAGCTTATTGCGGAAATGCCTGACCCGGAGCCCCAGAACACGGACTTCATAGACTGCGTAAAGACCAGGAAAAGGTTTGCCCTCAATGAAGACAATGGATACCACAGTTCCACCATTGTCAATATGGGCGTGTGTGCCCTGCGTCTGGGCCGTACGCTCCGTTTCGACCCTCTCACGCAGATGTTTGTCGGGGATGAGGAAGCGAACAGGCTGATCGACCAGCCGATGCGCGGGACATGGAGCCTTTAATACGGATCTGCCATCTTTGTAACGGTAATTAATTCTAATGAAAATGAAAAAGACCATATTATCCATAATATTGACATTGGCGGTCCCTGTCCTGATCTTCATGCCGGCTGCAGCACAGGATGCCAGGCAGAGGACAGTGCTGACCATAGTACAGGACGCACTTGCGCAGCTTCCGGTCCAGAATGCCGCAGACCTTGACAAGGAGATGGCCGACATAGCGGCTTCCGCTCCGGAGTCGGTGGAGATACTGGCTGGCATGCTCTCTCCTGCCGGGCAGGGACAGAATTCTCCGGTGGAATATGCCCTGAACGGGATTGTTAATTATGCAGGCATGCCTGAGAATGCCGGATACGCCGCTTCGGTAAAGGCAGGGCTCGCCTCAGGCATCAGGAATAACAGCGATGTGACTGCGAGGTCCTTCCTTCTCACCCTGCTCGGCAGGATAGCTACAGAGGAAGATATCCCTGTCTTTGTCTCGTATGCTGATGATGCGCAGCTCGGTTCCGTGGCGGTGGGGGCGCTGTCCGGCATCCCCGGGAGCGGGGACGCCATAATAGAGCTGATGAAGACGGACGGGGCTTCCAGGCCTCTGCTCGCGTATGCTGCAGCCCGGATGGGCCTTGCCGGGGCAGAGCCGTATCTGACAGCGTGGATGGAGGAGCTCGGCTCAGATGCCGGGAAGGATTCCGATCCGTCCAGTGCCGCCGACACCCCTGACATGAGGAGCTATCTCAATGCTCTTGCACAGTGCGGCACTTCCGCCTCTCTGAAGCTTCTCATGAAGGCTTCCGTGTATGACTATGTCACGCTTCTCGGCCGTGTGGCCGGACTGGGGGATGTGAAAACAGCGGCAGCCGGAGCAAGGAAACTGCTCAAATCAGATGATATCAATATACGTTGCGCCGCCCTTGAGATACTTGTATCGGCACAGGATGAAGGTGCGCAGAAATATATCCTTGATGCTGTCCGGAAAGGTGACAGGGAATACCGCTGTGCCGCTTTGAGGTATGCGACAGGTCTTGCTGGAAGCTCTGCCGCGTTTATGGACGGCATGAGGCGCCTTTTCCCTTCGCTTTCCGACGAGGCCATGACCGACGTGGTTAACTGGGCCGGGGACAATGGCATTTCCGACCTTGCCGATGAAGTCGTCAGATGTATTCCGGCTGCCCGTGTCCCGGATAAGATAGAGCCGTCTGCATCACTTGCCGTTGCGGCCATCCGTGCCGCCGGGAAGCTCGGAGGCGACTCTGCCGCCGATGCACTGGTAGCACAGCTTGCCGGAGATGCCGATTATGCCCGCGTGGCATACGGCGCCCTCCTGTCCTTTGACGGGGATATCCGGGAAAGACTGGCCGGGGTGCTGGAAAACGGAGGAAATGCTCTCCAGTATGCCCTCAGCATTGCAGGCACCAGGAGGATGGCTGCCCTTTCTCCTGAGGTCTTTGCCCTGCTCGGTTCTGATGACGGTATGGTCCGCAAGGCTGCCTACCAGGCCCTGAAAGGAGTGGTGACCCCTGATGACTGCTCCCGTCTCGGAGAGTTGCTGGAAGCGGCGGATTCAGATTTCAAGGTATCGGCCCTTCAGGCTGCCCTGTGCAATGCTCTCTCGTCCCTTCCTGCCGGCGGCCAGTATGAAAAGGTGATGTCCCTGATCGGTACAGGGGAGAGGCCGGCCCTGTATTATCCGGTCCTGGCACAGGCGGGGAACAGGGAGGCTGTTGAATATCTCAGCAATGCCTACTCTTCCGGCAAAGGTGCCGCAGAAGCATTCTCCGCTCTCATGACAGTTGACAGCATGGACGCATCCGATGTCCTGATGGCCATTGCCGGAAAGGACCAGGACAGGTCACCGGAGGCCCTGACCCGCGTGGTAGACCTGGTGGCCGCGTCCGGACTCGATGACATGTCCAAGGTGTCCAAGTATTCCGAAGTCTTGAAATGCACATCCGACCCGGATGTCCGGAACAAGGTGCTGGCGGCTTTATGCGCTACGCCTGTGATGCCGGCATTCCTCATCGCCAGCCGTTATCTTGACGACTCCGGGACAGCCTACAATGCTGCGGCCGCAGTGAAGACCATCGCTGCCAAGACTACGGACGAGATAGATTACTATGCGCTTAAGTCCGCCCTTGAAAAGGCCATTGCAATATATTCTGCAGCGGGCGGGGCGGATGACGGATATGCAGTCGATGAGATAAAGAAGATCATAGCATCCCTCCAGCAGCCTGCCGGGAAATTCGTGCTGCCGGAAGATGAGGCCAGGGCCGGATACGAGGTGCTTTTCGACGGCACCGACCTTTCCAGGTGGACTGGAAACCTCGAAGGATACAACACAGTGAACGGGGCGATATACGTCACTGCAAAATACGGTGATTCCCGCAACCTCTATACGAAGAAGGAATACAGGGACTTCATCCTGAGGTTCGATTTCTGTTTTGTCAAGCCGGGTGTGAACAACGGAGTGGGTATACGCACGCCTATGGGCAAGGATGCTGCATACTGGGGGATGTGCGAGGTACAGATCCTCGATCACGATGACCCTATCTACAAAGGCTTGCGCGAGTATCAGGTCCATGGCTCGGCATATGGCCTCATCCCTGCAAAGAGGGTGGTGCACAAGCCTCTTGGGGAATGGAACTCCGAGGAGATAAAGGTTGTCGGAGACCGTGTTACGGTAACTCTCAACGGTGAAGTGATACTGGACGGGAACCTCCGTGAAGCCTGCCAGGGGCACAATGTGGCACCTGATGGCAGTGATTACAACCCGTACACCGCTGACCATAGGAACCATCCGGGAATGTTCAACGAGAAAGGCCATGTCGGTTTTCTCGGCCACGGAGCCGGAATCAAGTTCCGCAATGTCAGGATCCTTGACTTGTCAGAATAGCGTCTTTCCGTCCGGTCCCGTTTCGTCGGGCCGGGACAAGTACCGGACATGCGGGTGCCCCGAAGGTTTTTCCGGGGCACCCGCATGTCCTTATTGTGCCGCAACGTCACATCCTGGATGCACATAATGGAAAAATGCTTATCTTTGAAAAATTTTTGCATTATATAATAATATGAAAACCAGTGGTATTTTGATGATTGCGGCTGCAGGGGCGCTCCTTGCGGGCTGTGCAGGCGTATCAGATGTCACCCGGATATCCGGGAAAGTGACGGTGGATGCCGTAGATGAAGTGAATGTTGTGGTTCCGGAAATGGAAATAGATACTCTCGTACCTGTAAAGGACGGTAAATTCTATGTCGAGGTTCCTGCCAATCCACGGACTTTCGGCAGCATTGCGGCTGCTAGCTATGGTGTCCGGTTCATTCCGGACGGGACAGAGATAGATGTGGTCATTGCAGAGGAGTCTACGGCTACGTCCAGGAAATCGGGTTCTGTCCAGTCCAGGTTCTCCGCCTACCAGGAGAAAACTGGTGCCATCATGAACGACTTCAACACTGTGGCCCATTCGATAGTAGCGGATACGGCCCTTACCGAGGAAGAGCGTGAAGCCAAGCTGGATTCTAACTACAATGCTGTGACGGCCTCGTTTGTGGATTTCAACAAGCAGGTTATCGCCGAGAACAATGACAATGTAATTGCGCTTTTCGCGCTTCAGCAGGCTGCCATGCTGTCCGAGGATACAGAAACGCAGGATATGATCGCCATGCTTTCACCGGCACTCCAGGAGACGGAAAGCGTAAAGGCCATGAAGGCTGATATCCAGACCCGTATCGAGACTGGCGAAGGCAAGATGTTCAAGGACTTCACAGTAGAGGACTCGGACGGAAAGACGGTCAAGTTCTCGGACTATGTAGGTAAAGGCAAGTATGTCCTCGTGGATTTCTGGGCGTCATGGTGCGGCCCGTGCAAGGCGGAGATCCCGAACATCCGTAACATCTATGACAAGTATCACAGGAAGGGGCTCGAGGTGCTCAGTGTCGCTGTATGGGACCAGCCTCAGGCCACCAAGGATACGGCAAAAGTATATGGAGTGAAGTGGGACCAGATCATCAACGCGCAGCAGGTACCTACAGAGCTTTACGGCATCCAGGGTATTCCGCACATCATCCTTTTCGGCCCGGACGGGACTATCCTAAAACGTAATCTCAGAGGAGAGGAGATTGAGGCGGAAGTGGCAAAGTATATCAAATAGCCAGCGCATTTGACATTAAAAGAGAAAATAGCTTTATTCCCACATTCCCCCGGGGTCTACAGATACTATGACTCCGAGGGGAATGTCATTTATGTGGGTAAGGCCAAGGATCTGCACAAAAGGGTCGCGCAGTATTTTGTGCCGCCGGAAAGGCTTACGCGCAAGACAGCGATAATGGTCTCGAAGATTGCAGATGCCCAGTATTCCGTGGTGGATACCGAGGCCGATGCGCTTCTGCTGGAGAACAACCTCATAAAGCAGTACAAGCCCAAATACAATATCCTGCTGAAGGATTCCAAGACCTATCCGTGGATATGCGTCAGCGCCGACGAGTATCCCAAGGTCTTCCTCACGCGCCGGATTGTCAGGGACGGCTCGAGGTATTTCGGACCCTACAGTTCGGTCATGCATGCCAGGAACCTCCTGGAACTGTTCGCATCCCTGTACCCCCTGCGCACATGCAACCTGAAGATTACATCCGAGTCTGTCCTGAGGGGAAAGTTCAGGCCTTGCCTTAACTTTCATATCGGGAAATGCAAAGGATGCTGTATAGGGGGTATCTCTGTGCAGGAATACGGAAAGAACATAGAGGAGATTGTCCATCTTCTGAAAGGCGGAGGAAGGGAGATGATACGGCATTACAGGGACATGATGACGCAGGCTGCCTCGGATCTTGACTTCAAGTACGCTGAAATCTACAAGCAGAAGATGCAGTCGCTTGAGAAGCATTACAGCAAATCCTTGATAATGAATATGCAGATAGGAAGTGTAGATGTCTTTTCAATGGTTTTCGACTCAAATGAGGCCTACGGCAATTTCATGCGTCTGCGTGACGGGGCTGTTATCCAGTCCCTTAACCTCGGATTCAAGATGAATATCGAGGAGGACCAGGGGGAGGTGCTGAGTATGTTCATCGCCGAGATACAGTCCAAGTTCGGGGAACTGTCGAAAGAAGTCCTGGTCCCGTTCAAGCCGGGAGTGGAGATTGAAGGAGTGGATTTCAGGATTCCGGTACGGGGGGACAAGCTTGCGCTTCTTGAACTCAGCGCCAAGAATGCCAAAGAGATGCGTTTCAATGCTCTGAAGCAGAAGGAGCATACGGATCCGGATGAATTCCGCCGCAAGGTCCTGGAAGAGCTGCGCGATGCCATCGGCATGAAGGATCTCCCTGTGCATATAGAGTGTTTTGACAATTCCAATATCCAGGGTACCAGTCCTGTGGCTTCTTGTGTAGTGTTCCGCGACGGGGTGCCGTCCAAGAAGGATTACAGGCATTTCAACATCAAGACTGTGGTGGGAGCAAATGACTATGCTTCCATGAAGGAGGTCGTCAACCGCCGTTATTCAAGGATGCTGGCCGAGGCTCCGGACGACCTTCCGCAGCTCGTGGTCATTGACGGCGGGAAAGGCCAGCTCGCATTTGCATACGAGGCTCTGGCCGAGCTTGGCCTGACGGACCGTCTTACCGTGGTCGGACTTGCAAAACGGCTTGAGGAAGTCATACGTGTAGGAGACCCTTATCCTCTTTTCATAGACAGGAACTCCCAGACTCTAAAGGTGTTGCAGCGTATTCGGGATGAAGCGCACCGTTTTGGCATTACTCACCACAGGAACCGTCGCAGTAAAGCCCAGATAGATTCTGCGCTCAGGAGGATAAAGGGAGTAGGAGAAAAAACAGAGCAGCGGCTGATCCTTCATTACGGCAGCGTCGCCAGGATAGCTGCCGCCCCTGTGGAAGACCTCGCCGGGCTTGTGGGCCATGAACTTGCAGGGAGGATAAATGCTTTTCTGAATGAAAAAAACGAACCGTGATCCCCTCTTGCATGAGTCGGTGTTGCGGACAAAAGGATTTACAGGATGGATACAGGCAAAGTCATCGGTTTATATGATATCTTCCTTATTGCGGGAGTGATAATCACAAATATCATATATTCCGTCCTTACAGGGAGTATCGACATCATCGGGTCTGCTGCCGGTATAGCCGGCGTCACTTGTGTAGTGCTTGTGGCAAAGGGCAGTATATGGAACTATGCTTTCGGGCTGGTAAACGTTACTCTTTATGCCCTTATCTCATACAAGGCTGCCTTGTATGGGGATGCTGCCCTGAATGCCCTGTATTATCTTCCGATGCAGTTTGTGGGATGGTGGCAGTGGAGGAAAAGAGGCGCTGCAGTATCCAGGTCCTTCTCTGTGGAGCCTGACCATGATGTCAGGGTCAGGGCGAGGAGGATGACGTCGTTTCAGCGTGTCGCCCTTGCTGCCGGATCGGCGGTGCTTGTCTTTTCCGGAGGGGTTCTCCTGGAGCATCTCGGTGATCCCCAGCCGTATAAGGATTCAGCTACCACAGTTTTGAGTATAATTGCGCAAGCGCTTATGGCTCTTGCATTTATGGAGCAGTGGGCCCTGTGGATCATTACCAATTTGATCAGTGTCCTCATGTGGTCGGTATGTGTTGTGCGGGGGGACGAACATGCCGGACTTATGGTGGTCATGTGGGTCTTCTATCTTCTTAACTCATTGAATGGGTTGAGGGTATGGGCTATGTTAAGTAAAGGCCGCGGTTAACAAAAATTTTTATTTTCGGGATTTTTTACTTATTTTTGCACCCGATTTATCAATCAGCAAAAAGTGTATACAAAATAAACTTAAATCATTAATTAAAATTTTACTATCATGTCAGAAGTTGCAGATAAAGTAAAGGCAATCATCGTTGACAAGTTGGGCGTTGATGAGTCTGAGGTAACAGAGACAGCAAGCTTCACAAATGATCTTGGAGCTGATTCTCTTGATACAGTTGAACTTATTATGGAGTTTGAGAAGGCTTTCAATATCACTATCCCTGATGAGGCGGCCAGTGAGAAGATTTCAACTGTCGGCGATGCGATCTCTTATATTGAGAATGAACTGAACAAATAGTTCTGTTCCCGGAAAAATAAGGAGACCGGCCAAAAGTAATTTTGAGCCGGTCTCCTTATTTTTATGCCAGTCCAGTTATTCCGTAACGACTGCTCATTTCTTGCGGACGGAGTATGTGACCTTCAGATACGGCACGCGCCTGCTTTCAAGCCCGGCCTGGTCGTCTCCTGCATTAACTTCGTCTCCCTGGTCTGCAAGGGGTCCCCTGAGTACAGCCCTGTAATAGCGGTCGCGGTCTAGGGTAGTCGTTCTGTTGCTTTGCGTCTGGGATGACTGCATTGCGCTGTAGTAGGCCGCCATTGCATAGTAGTCATAGTAATTGTTGTAGCCGTAACCGCCATAGTAGCCTCCATAGCCATATCCGTACCCACCGTACCCGTATCCGTAGTAGTTGTTGTACAGATTGTTATAGTACATGCTGTACTGGAGGTTCTGGTAATATTCGCTTATGCCTTCCTGCTCCTCCTGTGCATTTTCCACTGCAAGCGTCAGAAGCCATATGTCCTTCTGCTCGTATTCTTTCTTCACTTCCTCGTCTTCGCTGTAATCCTCCAATGCAAGAATCTGCTGCATATGGTAGCTGATGTCAGGGGAATATTCAAATTTGGACCTGTTTATATCCCCTTGGTTTTCAGATGACACGCTGGAGTCTGTAATCCCTGCGTAGCTGACCACTTCCTCCTTTTCGCTGTTTTCTCCGTACACCTTGCATGTCGGACTGAGTATAGTCGGATAACATTCGAGCGCATCGTAGCTTGTGTTCTCGTCAAAAGGAAGTACTATGGTCGCCTTGTTTATGATCACTGCCGCAGGATCGATGCCTTTTTCCGCAAGTATCGCCATAAAGCTTTCACGCAGGTCTTTTGCATAGATCACAGGCTTCAGGCCACCACCTCCGTCAACTATTATCTCGTCTGTGGGGTTGTCGGTCGCCTGGCTGTCAAGGGAGCTTGAACTCATGTTGAGGGCATACTGCGGAGTCAGGGTCTCTCCTGAATAATAGTCTGTGGCAGCCTGGGTGATGGAGAAGTCCTGGGCTCCGTACAGGAACATGAAAGTGGTGTCTACCGGCTCGTCCCTGCCCTCGTATTCAATGCCGTGAACTGTCATTGTCGCATATCCTCCGGAGAGATAGTACTGCTGCAGGTCCGCTCCTGTGGTAAGGGTGAACATGTTGATTCTGCCTCCTGCGGATGTGGGAATGTCCATGTCGATGTATATCCCCGGGAATACATTTGCAAACGCCCCGACGGAATCATATGTAGATTCTTCAAGGCCCTGAAGATCCTCCTCCAGGAGTTTCTGTGCCCATTCCGTATTGAAATCGAAAGAAAGGGAGTCCCCTCCGTCATATATCGCCCCGTTGGCTATAGACTCCAGACCTGCAGGGTCTATTCCCGTGCTTATATATCCGTCCCCGTTGTCCAGAGACTCGTCCAGGGCGTAGACATTTACATCCTGGAGTATCCTTTTCTGGCTTTCGTCTATATATGACAGAGTATCTTTCGCCATTGCGAAGTGGAACCGTGCTACAGTCCCTCCTTTCCCGAAGTCATATTTTGCTGCCGGGATGAGGGTGAATGCGCTGCTCCTCTGGCTTGTTTCCCCTGTCGCGGTCATTATGGCCCCTACGGTGACTCTTGATGAATTGTAGCCGGAAAGTTTCTCGACCGGATGCATGGCGATACCTTCTATCGCGAATTCATCTATATATGTGTCGTATCTCTGGTCCATCGGGATGAAGCTGCTTCCCAGCTCTTCATCTACATATACACAAGAAGTTCCGCATGCGAAGATGCAGAACATAGAAAAAAGTATGGCACAGTATTTCTGTCTCATCTTATAACTGGTCATAAAAACTGTTGTAATCGTCGATGTATGATCCGTCTGCAAAGGACTCTTCCCTGAACGGAAGCACGGGCAGGCTCCTTTCCTTGCAGTAGTCTGTCACCTCCTGCGGTATGTCTCCTGACCCGAGAATGACCGCATCGGAGTATTCCGCCGCAAATTTCGTCAGGTCGGTTCCGGTCGGGTTTTCCGGCAGTGTGATGTCTGCCTGTTCAAGTCCGCCGTATTTGATTTTGTCTTTCAGATCGTCTGGGAACGATATGCCGTTTATGTCGTCATAAATGGAGAGGACTACCTTGCTCCCGGAAAAGATAGGGTCATCGATATATGCCTTCTTGAGATATGCAGGCAATATATATGAAATCCAGCCATGACAGTGTATTATGTCAGGTGCCCAGCGCAGCTTCTTGACTGTCTCAAGGACGCCTCTGGCAAAAAATATTGCCCTTTCCCCGTTGTCCTGGAAGAATGTGCCGTCGGCATCGCGGTAAATATGCTTGCGGTGGAAATAGTCTTCATTGTCAATAAAATACACCTGCATGCGCGCTGCAGCGACAGAAGCCACCTTGATGACCAGGGGCCTGTCCACATCATTTATTATTATATTCATGCCGGAAAGGCGGATTACCTCATGGAGCTGGTTCTTTCTTTCGTTAATACATCCGTATCGCGGCATGAATGAGCGAATTTCTCTTTTTCTTTCCTGTATTCCCTGAGGAAGATACCTTCCGATGTCCGATATCCGTGTCTGGGGAAGATAGGGGAATATCTCCGAATTCACGAACAGCACTCTTTTAACAGAATCTCCCATTTTATATTTAATAAGACAAAATCTCAACAAAGATAATAATTTATTTTGATATTTCACTATCTTTGGCGGTTGTTTTGGTATTATGGGAAAAGGAGAGAGCAACATAATCAGCCGGAGGCTTGCGAATTCGTACCTTTCATCGGTCATAAGCATAAGCCTAGTATTGCTTCTTGTCGGCATAGCCGGCCTGCTTCTGGTCAACGCCAGGTCCGTCTCCGATTATTTCAAGGAGAACATGCAGGTGTCCGTACTGCTCAGGCAGGAGGTCGGCGAGGATTCCGCCCGGAAGTTCCAGGGGTCTCTCGACCGCATGCGCTTTATCCGCAGCAGCGAGTTCATTTCCAGGGAGCAGGGGGAAAAGGAGATGGCGGAGCTGCTCGGGGAAGATTTTCTGGGCGTCTTCGAGACCTCCCCGATACCTGTCTCCATTGATGTCACTCTTGATGCAGACTATGTGTCCGCTGACAGCCTGGAAATGGTCAGGAAGGAGATTTCGTCTTCCCCTCTGGTGGACGAGGTGGTATACCAGAGGTCGCTGGTGGATGCCCTGAATGCCAACCTGAGCAGGATTTCCATAGTCATCGGCGTGTTCATCATGCTCCTGCTTTTCATATCCTTTGTGCTGATAAACAATACCGTGAGGCTAAACGTCTATGCCCGTCGCTTTACCGTCCATACCATGAGGCTGGTGGGAGCTACCAAGGCTTTCATCCGGGGCCCGTTCCTGGTCCAGTCCGTGTTTCAGGGCCTGTTCTCTGCCTTTATCGCCATCATCGTGCTTGTGGCTATCCTGTTTGTGATACGCAGGGAGTTCATGCAGCTGTTTTCCATATTCAGGCTGGAGTCCCTGCTGGTTGTCATGGGCATGGTGATAGTGTCCGGGGTGCTGATCTGTTTTGTAAGCACGTGGCTTGTGGTGGGCAAGCTTGTGTCTTTGAAGAAAGATGAACTTTATTATTGATATGGAAAATTTTGCAATTACACCGAAAGGGCTCAGGATGATGCTGGCCGGACTCGTGCTCATGGTGGCCGGGTATGTCCTTATGGCCGGAGGCGGAAGCGATGACCCCCAGGTGTTCAACTATGCCATGTTCGACTTCAGGCGGCTCGTTGCCGCACCTGTGGTCATAATTGCCGGGATACTCACTGTGGTCATCTCCATCGTAAAGGTGTTCCCCGATAAAGAAAACGGAAAGCAATAGATATGGAATGGTTTGAAGCGGTTATTCTGGGCCTGGTCCAGGGGCTGACGGAGTTTCTTCCTGTCAGCAGCAGCGGTCACCTCATTATCGGGAAAGAGCTTCTGGGGGTCGAGTCGGCGGATGACCTGGTGTTCGAGACCCTGGTCCATGCCGCGACTGTCCTCAGCACCATTGTGGTCTTCAGGAAGCAGCTGTGGGACCTGTTGAAGGGCTTTTTCAGCTTCAGGTACAATGACCAGACCGACTATGTACTGAAAATCTGTGTCTCCATGGTGCCGGTCTTCATAGTCGGGGTGTTTTTTAAGGATTTTGTCGAGGGGCTGTTCCGGTCCATCTTTGTTGTCGGCCTTGCTCTTGTATGCACGGCCATGCTGCTTTTCTTTTCCGACATGGTGTCGGGCCCGCGCGGAAGGTCTTCGGTGTCAGAACGTAAAGGATACCGTAACGGGATTTCATACTGGCAGGCCTTTGCCGTCGGCCTCGGGCAGGCCCTTGCCGTAGTGCCTGGTCTTTCCCGTTCAGGCACCACCATCTCCACAGGTCTGTTGTGTGGCGTCCGCCGGGATGTCATGGCCCAGTTCTCTTTCCTCATGGTGCTTGTGCCTATCCTCGGCGAATCTTTCCTGCAGCTGGTGGGCGGTGAGATAAGCGGTTCCTCCATAGGTGTGCTCCCGCTTGTGCTCGGCTTCACTGCAGCCTTTGTTTCAGGTCTTTTCGCATGCAAGGTGATGATAGCCCTCGTGAAGAAGGCACGCCTCAGCTGGTTTGCCCTCTACTGCGCCATTGTCGCCCTTCTTATATTCATCTTCGCCTGATTCTGTTCCATGAAAGAGAGGAAATATGCCTTCTTTGTCTCCGACGTGCATCTCGGCTTGAATGTGGCCGACCCGCATGACCGGGAGACGAGGTTTGTGCGTTTCCTGCGTTCTATACCTGCGGACAAGACCCGGGCCCTCTATCTGCTCGGGGACATATGGGATTTCTGGTATGAGTACAGGGATGTGGTGCCTAAGGGCTATGTAAGGGTGTTCTCGGCCCTGATGGATCTGATGGATGCCGGGGTGGAGGTGTATTTCTTCCAGGGTAACCACGATGTGTGGACCTATAGCTACTTCGAGGAGCTCGGCATGGTCAGGCTCACGCAGCCTGCCCTTGTCCGGATAGGGGACAGGACGTTCTGCCTGGGGCACGGGGACGGGCTCGGGCCGTGCCCGAAAGGATACATGTTCCTCCGTTCCGTTTACCACTGCCGTCCCCTGCAGGTGCTGTTCAGTATGCTGCATCCATGGATTGCATTCCGTCTTGGAAACGGATGGTCGAAGAACAACCGTCTGGCAAGGCATGAGGAGTATGTGTTTAAGGGTGAGTCCGAGCCTTTATACAAGTTTGCCCTGGATTTTTCGGCAGGGCATCAAGTGGACTATTTCGTGTTCGGGCACTATCATGCGGATGTAAGGATGAAACTCCCCTCAGGGGCGGAGCTCATAGTCATGAAAGACTGGATCAGTTCTTCTCCCTACATGTATTTCGACGGGATCTCTATGGTCGGGGGATATTGCCAGAAAAGCGAATAGTACAGACCTTCAAATTCTCCGGATTCCCATTTCTGCACCAGTTCTTCTGTAGGGCGGTCTTCGCCGTCAGGGTCGTACGGCTTCTTCAGGTCCGAACCGAAAAGTTTCGCTATCCCCTGCCAGAAACCTGCAGCCATGCCGCTTTTGTAGTCCTTTATGATGCTGAATGACGATTTTCCCACTTCCCTGTCTATCAGCCTCATCAGCAGGGCCCCCTGGCTTACGGTCAGGCTCCTGAGCGGCTGCTCGAACACCTCGAACAGCTCCTTCTGCATCTGGTTTATGTACCTGTCCCTTTTGCCCCTTTTCAGGCCGTCCGCTAAAATGGTGCTGTCCACTTCCTCAACCAGATGACGTGCCACCAGCGCATAGGGGTACACCTTGCTGAAGTTGTGCACCAGCCTGTAGTACTGCCTCCATTCCCGTCCTTTCTGCCGGGGAAGCCTCTGGTACACGTGGGCGGCAGGAAGGTTGTCTACATATACCGTGTCGCCGTTTTCTATCATGAACTCCAGATATTCCCCCGAGCCCGCGGCGTCCTGCAGGGGCGGTTCGTCCATGCGGAGCTTCCACTCGTCGAGTTTAAGCCGTTCTTTTTTCTGTGCATGGCACGGCAAGGCAAGGGAGAGCAGCACCGCTGCCGATGCTGCCGCTATCTGTGTGATATGTAGTAGGCTGCTCATTTCCGGGTTCATCTCATGTACATGGCGGACAAAAATACATGAATTATTTTCAAAGGCAAATTCTTCTCCGTTCCAATGTGTCCCGATATGTTCTTCAGGTCAGGTCGAAAACAGGAGGAATTATTTTTTTACAACATTCATAATCGTATGAAAATTTTATACTTAGCTTACAAAAATATCGGTCGTAAAAGTTTGCTTTTTTTTCAAAAAATATTTGGAATTGAGATAAATTTACTATCTTTGCAGTCCCTTATTTGAGGATAAGTCTGCCCAATCGGCTGAGGCTCAATGTTTTAAGAGGGAAACTGAAAATATTTTATTTAAAGTAATAGAACGATGTTACAACCAAAGAAAACAAAATTTAGAAGGCAGCAGAAAGGCCGCATGAAAGGGCTCGCCCAGAGGGGCAACCAGCTCGCGTTCGGCTCTTTCGGTATCAAGACCTTGGAAAATTGTTGGCTTACGGGTCGCCAGATCGAGGCCGCCCGTCAGGCAGTTGTCCGTTACATGAAGCGTGAAGGTAAGATCTGGATCAGAATTTTCCCTGACAAGCCTTATACCAGGAAGCCTGCCGAGGTGCGAATGGGTAAGGGTAAGGGTAATCCGGAAGGGTTTGTCTGCCCTGTCACTCCGGGCCGCATCCTCATAGAGGCTGAAGGTGTTCCGATGGAGATCGCAAAGGAGGCACTCCGTCTCGGTGCCCAGAAGCTGCCGGTGACTACCAAGTTCGTGGTGCGCAGAGATTATGTTGAATAATTTAATGGAGAAAAGAAATGAAAGCATCTGAAGTACGCGAAATGTCAATCAGCGACCTGCGCGAGCGTATCGAAGCCGAGAAGGCCAACCTCGATACAATGAAGATAAACCACGCTATCTCTCCATTAGAGGATACGTCAAAGATCAGGAAGGCAAGAAAGGATATAGCCCGCATGATGACTATCCTTGCAGAGAAAGAAAAACAGAACTAAAATCCGAATCCGATGGAAAGAAATCTTCGTAAGGAAAGAATAGGCGTAGTGGTCAGCAACAAGATGGACAAGTCTATCGTGGTTGCAGTCGCAACGAAGGAAAAGCACCCTATTTACGGGAAATTCGTTAAAAAGACCAAGAAATTTGTCGCTCATGATGAGAAGAACGAATGCAGCGAGGGCGACAGAGTCCTTATCATGGAGACCCGTCCTTTGAGCAAGACAAAGAGATGGAGATTAGTACAAATCGTAGAAAAAGTAAAATAAGCTATGATACAGCAGGAAACACGTTTACAGGTGGCAGACAACAGCGGAGCCAAGGAGGTTCTTTGCATCCGTGTCCTGGGTGGTACCCGCCGCCGTTATGCGAGAGTGGGCGACAAGATTGTCGTGGCAGTCAAGAGCGCAATCCCTGGTGGTGATGCCAAGAAAGGCTCAGTATCCAAGGCTGTTGTAGTGCGCACTAAGAAAGAGGTCCGCAGGGCGGACGGGTCATACATCCGTTTCGATGACAATGCATGTGTCCTTCTGAACAACCAGGGTGAAGTCCGTGGAACACGTATCTTCGGTCCTGTTGCCAGGGAGCTGCGCGAGAACTATATGAAGATCGTTTCACTGGCACCGGAGGTCCTTTAATTTTTACAAGTCATGAAGAAATTCCATATAAAGAAAGGCGACACCGTTTATGTGAATGCCGGCAACGACAAGGGAAAGACCGGCAAGGTGCTGGAAATGATTACAGACAAAGACCGCGCTATCGTCGAGGGTATCAATATGGTGAGCAAGCACATGAAGCCAAATCCGAAGCACCCTCAGGGCGGTATTGTTAAACAAGAGGCTGGGATCCATGTATCGAACCTCCAGCTTGTGGACCCGTCAAAGGGCGGTCCTACAAGGATCGGACGCAAGTTCGTGGATGGCAAGAAGATCCGTTACGCTAAAAAATCTGGAGAGGAGATTAAATAATGGCAAAGAACAACAAGAATACTACTGCAGCGGCACAGGTGGCTCTCCCAGCGGGATATGTACCTACGCTCAAGAAAGTGTATAAGGAAGAGATTGTCCCTAAGCTGGTCAAGGAGTTCTCGTACTCTACAGTGATGCAGGTGCCGAGACTTGTGAAGATTACCATTAACCAGGGTATCGGGGACGCTACCGGTGACAAGAAGCTCGTAGAGGTTGCCCAGCAGGAGCTGTCAGTCATCGCCGGACAGAAGGCCGTAGCCACCGCTTCAAGGAAGGACATCTCGAACTTCAAGCTCCGTAAGGGCATGCCTATCGGCGTGAAGGTAACCCTCCGCGGTACCAGGATGTACGAGTTCCTCGAGAGGCTCATCCGCATCTCCCTCCCACGTATCAGGGACTTCAACGGTATTTCCGAGAAGCTTGACGGGAAAGGCAACTACACCCTCGGTATCAAGGAACAGATAATCTTCCCTGAAATCGACATCGACAAGATTACGAAGATCCTCGGAATGGAGATCACATTCGTGACAACTGCGAATACAGATGAGGAGGCATACGCCCTTCTCCGCGAGTTCGGTCTTCCTTTCAAGAAACATAACAACTAAAAAGCAGTAAAATGGCAAAAGAATCAATGAAGGCCCGCGAAGTGAAGCGCGCCAAATTAGTTGCTAAATATGCCGAGAAGAGGAAAGCCCTCAAAGAGGCAGGGGACTGGGCGGCTCTTGACAAGCTCCCTAAGAATTCAAGCCCTTGCCGTCTTCACAACCGCTGCTCTCTCACCGGACGTCCAAAGGGGTACATGAGGCTTTTCGGTATCAGCCGTATCCAGTTCCGCGAGATGGCAAGCAACGGGCTTATCCCGGGCGTAAAGAAAGCAAGCTGGTAGCAGCATATAAACCTTATAACATTTAAGTTCAATTTGGATATCGGGCGTCGGAAGCTGACGCCGGTTTCTGTAAAACAAACAAAAAAATGACTGATCCAATTGCAGATTATCTCACTCGTATCCGCAACGCTTATCTTGCGGGAAAGAAGATTGTCGAGATTCCTTCTTCGAAGATGAAGGTAGCCATCACGAAGATCCTTTGCGACAAAGGGTACATCCTCAGCTACAAGATTGTTGAAGGCCAGCCTTTCAACACCATCAAGATTGCTCTCAAGTATCACCCACAGACCAAGACTGCGGCCATCAAGAAGATTGTCCGCATATCAAAGCCGGGTCTGCGCAAGTATACTGACGTGGAGAACATGCCGCGCGTCCTTAACGGGCTCGGAATCGCTATCCTTACCACATCCAAGGGCGTCATCACTGACAAGGAGGCAAAGACTCTCAACGTAGGCGGTGAGGTTATATGTTATGTATATTAATCTTAAAGGAAACGAATAATGTCAAGAATTGGTAAATTGCCTGTACACCTTCCTGCCAAGGTGACCGTTGAGGTCCTCCCTGGCAACGTAGTAAAGGTTAAAGGACCTCTCGGCGAGCTGAGTCAGAAGGTTGACCCGGATATTACTGTGACCGTAGAGGGAAATGAAGTTAAATTGACCCGTCCGACCGATCAGCCGAGGCACCGTTCCCTGCACGGTCTCTACCGTGCCCTTGTCCACAACATGGTGGTAGGTGTATCCGAGGGCTTCACTATCAAGCAGGAGCTTGTCGGTGTGGGTTACCGTGTGGATGTAAAGGGCCAGATCCTCGAGTTCTCGCTCGGATATTCTCATGACATACATCTCATGCTTCCTAAAGAGGTTTCAGCCGAGGCGGAGCCTGTGAAGAAAGGAGCTAACCCTATCCTCGTACTCAAGAGTTCGGACAAGCAGCTTATAGGACAGGTCGCAGCAAAGATCCGTTCTCTGCGCAAGCCTGAGCCATATAAGGGCAAAGGTATCAAGTTTGTCGGAGAGCAGCTCCGTCGTAAGGCCGGTAAGTCAGCTGGTGCTAAATAAATCGGGAGGATAAATCATGGCATTGAATAAAATAGAAAGAAGAAAAAGGATTCATTACCGTATCCGCAAGGTCGTAAACGGTACGGCTGAAAGGCCGAGGATGGTTGTCTTCAGAAGCAACAAGCAGATTTACGTGCAGGTCATCGATGATGTAAAGGCTGTCACACTCGCCGCTGCCGCATCGAATGACAAGGAGCTTGCGGCTGCATGCAAGGGCAAGACCGGAATCGAGGCTGCCGCCATCGTCGGGAAGGCCATTGCAGAGCGTGCTATCGCAAAAGGTATCACCACCATCGCTTTCGATCGCGGGGGCTACCTTTACCATGGAAGAGTTAAGAGTTTGGCAGATGCTGCCCGTGAAGGCGGCCTGATTTTCTAAAAATAAGACTATGGCAAATACAAATGTTAAAAGAGTAAAAGTTTCTGATCTTGAATTGAAAGACAGACTTGTCGCCATCCAGAGAGTGACAAAGGTTACTAAGGGTGGTCGTCACTTCAGCTTTGCAGCCATTGTTGTAGTCGGTGACGAGAACGGCGTTGTAGGCTATGGTCTTGGAAAAGCCAACGAGGTCACTACTGCAATTTCAAAGGGTATCGAGGATGCCAAGAAGAACCTTGTAAAGGTTCCTGTCCTCAACAAGACCATCCCTCATGAGCAGGAGGCAAAGTTCGGCGGTGCGAGGGTATTCATGAAACCGGCTGCACCGGGTACCGGAGTAAAGGCTGGAGGTGCCATGCGCGCCGTATTCGAGTCAGTGGGTGTACAGAATGTGCTCGCGAAATCGAAAGGCTCATCAAACCCTCACAACCTGGTGAAGGCAACTGTTGCCGCCCTCGTTGAGATGAGAGATGCCTATACGGTCGCAGGTCTCCGCGGTATTCCTATGAGCAGAGTATTTAACGGTTAAGGAGGAAGAAGAAATGGCAAAACTTAGGATAACCCAGATCAAAAGCAAGAATGGAGCGACAAAGAGGCAGATTGCCAATCTTCAGTCTCTCGGCATTCACAGATTGCACCAGACGGTGGAGGTGGAGCTGAATCCGGTCTCAAAAGGCATGGTTGAAAAGGTTCTTCACCTTGTGAAAGTAGAGGAAATTTAATTAGGGAGGATCGCGAGATGAAATTACATGAACTTAAACCTGCTGAGGGTTCTACCAAAAGAGAAAAGAGAATAGGCCGTGGCGAAGGTTCCGGACATGGCGGTACATCTACCCGTGGTCACAAGGGAGCCCAGGCACGTTCCGGATATTCCCGCAAGATCGGATTTGAAGGCGGCCAGATGCCTATCCAGAGGCGTCTGCCTAAATTCGGGTTCAAAAACCGTAACCGAGTAGAGTACAAGGGCATCAATGTTTCTGTCCTTCAGACTATCTCTGAGAAGCTCGGGACATCGGTAATCGATACCGGAACACTGATAAATGCCGGATACATGTCGAAAAACCAGCTGGTAAAGATTCTCGGGAACGGGGAGCTTTCGGCCAAGCTCGAGGTATCGGCAAACGCTTTCTCAAAATCTGCCGTTGCGAAGATTGAGGCTGCCGGTGGCAAAGTAACAGTAATCGAATAGAGATGAAGAGACTAATCCAGACTATCAAGAATATCTTCAAGATAGAAGAGCTGCGCAAAAGAATCGGTTATACCGTTCTTTTGCTGCTTGTGTATCGTCTCGGAAGTTTCATCGTACTGCCGGGTATAGACTCCACGATGATAGCGAACATGCAGGACTTTTCCCAGGAAGGCCTTGTCGGCCTGCTGAACATGTTCTCCGGCGGAGCCTTCGGTAATGCTTCTATCTTTGCCCTGGGGGTGATGCCGTACATCTCGGCATCTATCGTGATCCAGCTTCTCGGCGTGTTCGTTCCTTATTTCAAGAAACTCCAGATGGAGGGGGAGAGCGGGCGCCGGAAGATGAACCAGCTCACAAGATATCTCACTATCGTCATTCTGTGCATACAGGGGCCGGCCTACATGGCAGCCCTGCATAACCAGATTCCTGAAGAGGCGTTCATCGCCATCTACAGGCTCGGGTGGAGCTCATTCATGTTCAACCTCGTATCTACCGTGATCCTTATAGGCGGCACGATGTTCGTGATGTGGCTCGGCGAGCGCATTACCGACCGCGGTATCGGAAACGGTATCTCACTTATCATCATGGTGGGAATCATCGCGCGTCTGCCATACGCTCTGGTCGCCGAGGTGGGCGAGAAAGTGGGGTCAACAGTGACAGGGGGGCCTCTCATGCTGGTGGTCGAGCTGATAATCCTTTTCTTTGTGTTCGTTGCGGCCATCGCACTTGTACAGGGTGTCAGGAAAGTGCCTGTGCAGTACGCAAAGAGGGTTGTCGGCAACAAGCAGTACGGTGGGGTACGCCAGTATATCCCTATGAAGATCAATGCTGCCGGTGTAATGCCTATCATCTTTGCACAGGCCCTTATGCTTTTCCCTCTGATTTTCTCGAACTTCGAGGCTACCAGGGGATTCGCTGCGACAATGAGCAATTATACCGGATTCTGGTATAATCTCGTGTTCTTCTTCTTCGTGGTGATATTCACATTCTTCTATACCGCTGTCACCGTGAATCCTACGATGATGGCCGAGGACATGAAGAAGAACGGTGGCTTTATCCCGGGAGTAAAACCGGGCAAAAAGACCGTAGAGTATCTTGACTCGATCATGTCGAGGGTCACTCTGCCGGGGTCTATCTTCCTCGGCCTGATTGCCATCCTGCCTGCATTTGCAATGCTGCTCGGCGTGAACAACCAGTTTGCGAGCTTCTATGGAGGAACTTCCCTCCTGATCCTTGTCGGAGTGGTGCTTGATACTCTTCAGCAGATAGAGAGTCACCTGCTGATGCGTCACTATGAC
This sequence comes from uncultured Bacteroidales bacterium, assembly GCA_944325965.1. GTDB lineage: Bacteria > Bacteroidota > Bacteroidia > Bacteroidales > UBA932 > Cryptobacteroides. The sequence continues at coordinate 4,374 of CALVCB010000030.1, read as the reverse complement.
GGACTGATGAAGACCGGTCGCCTGAAAGGTCGTTCCGGAATGTAATTTCAATTTATTTGGAGGTAATATGGTAAAGCCGAAAACGGAAGAAGAGATAGAGCTGATGCGCGAGAATGCTGTTCTTGTGTCAAAGACATTGGCTGAGGTCGGTAAGGTGGTCGCTCCAGGTGTGACAACTCTTGAGTTGAATAGGGTGGCCGAGACCTTTATCCGTGACAACGGAGCTATCCCGAGCTTCTTGGGTTATGAAGGCTTTCCTGCGGCTCTCTGTATTTCAGTAAACGATACTGTCGTACATGGTTTCCCTTCGGATTATGTCCTTAAGGAAGGCGATATCGTTTCTGTAGACTGCGGGACATTGTATAAAGGCTATAACGGTGATTCGGCCTACACTTTTCCTGTCGGGGAAGTGGATGCCGAGACCCGCAGGCTTCTTGATGTCACAAAGGAATCCCTTTACAAAGGGATTGCAGCAGCCGTAGACGGCAACAGGACCGGCGACATAGGACACGCGGTGCAATCGTATGCCGAGTCATTCGGGTTCTCCGTTGTCCGCGAACTTGAGGGACACGGAATCGGAAGGCATATGCATGAGAATCCCGGGGTGCCGAATTACGGGAGACCGGGGCATGGTTCTAAGCTTACCGATGGGATGACTATTTGTATCGAACCGATGATCAATGCAGGGACGAGAGGTGTGTATCTGGCTGAAAACGGCTGGGCGGTACGCACAGCGGACCACAGGAAATCAGCGCATTTCGAACTTACGGTTGTTGTCAGAAAAGGCCGGGCCGAGCAGTTGTCTACTTTCGAATATATTGAAAATAGTGTTAAATTTTAAAGTGTATCTACATGCCAAAACAGTCAGCAATAGAACTTGAAGGAGTTATTACTGAGACTCTGCCGAACGCGATGTTCAAGGTGGAGTTGGAGAACGGCCATGTCATCATAGCCCATATCTCCGGAAAGATGAGAATGAATTACATCAAAATACTTCCTGGGGACAGGGTGAAGGTGGAAATGTCACCTTATGATTTAACAAAAGGAAGAATTTCTTTCAGATACAAATAAAAACTTACGATAATGAAAGTAAAAGCATCCATCAAGAAGCGCAGCGAAGACTGCAAGATCGTAAAACGTAAAGGACGCCTTTATGTGATCTGCAAGAAGAATCCTAAATTCAAGATGCGCCAGGGATAATTTTTCAGTTGTATAACAAATAAAGTAAAGATAGATTATGGCAAGAATAGCCGGTGTTGATTTACCTAACAACAAAAGAGGAGAGATAGGCCTTACCTATATCTTCGGTATCGGTCGCAGCTCTGCGAGGAAGATCCTCTCCCAGCTGGGTATCGATTTTGACACAAAGGTCGGAGACTGGAACGACGAGCAGATCGCAGGCATCCGTAATGTGATTGCCCATGAGTACAAGATTGAAGGCGAGCTCCGTTCAGCAGTCCAGATGAACATCAAGCGTCTGATGGATATCGGATGCTACAGAGGAATCCGTCACCGTCTCGGACTCCCTGTACGTGGTCAGAGCACCAAGAACAACGCCCGTACAAGAAAGGGTAAGAAGAAAACCGTTGCAAACAAGAAGAAGGCAACCAAATAACGGGAGATGAATTATGGCAAAGAAAACGACAACAACAAACAAGAAAAGAGTTGTAAAGGTTGACGCTTATGGCGAGGCTCATATTTCATCGACCTTCAACAACGTGATAATTTCCCTTACAAACAGTGTGGGACAGGTTATCAGCTGGTCTTCTGCAGGGAAAAGCGGCTTCCGCGGATCCAAGAAGAATACACCGTATGCAGCACAGGTGGCTGCAGCCGATGCTGCAAAGACAGCCTATGACCTCGGGCTGCGTAAGGTTAAGGCATACGTTAAAGGGCCTGGTGCAGGGCGTGAGTCTGCCATCAGAACCATACATGGTGCAGGTATCGAAGTCACTGAGATCATTGATGTAACTCCAATGCCACACAATGGCTGTAGACCAAAAGGCCGTCGTAAAGTTTAATTTTTAACAGTGTAAAAGGAAAATTACTATGGCAAGATATACTGGACCAAAGACCAAAATCGCACGTAGATTCGGTGAGCCTATTTTCGGAACAGACAAGGATTTCGAGAAGAGGAATTACCCTCCGGGGCAGCATGGCCTTGCCCGCAAGCGCAAGAAGCTCTCCGAGTATGGTGTGCAGCTTAAGGAAAAGCAGAAAGTCAAATATACCTATGGCCTGCTCGAGAGGCAGTTCCGCAATCTTTACGAGAAGGCTTCCCGTATGAAGGGGCAGAAGGGTGAGAACCTTATCCAGCTTCTTGAGTCACGTCTTGACAACATTGTATACCGTTTCGGTATAGCACCTACCCGTGCTGCTGCAAGACAGCTCGTGACACACTGCCACATTACAGTGAACGGGGAGGTCTGCAATATACCGTCCGCTCTTGTAAGGCCTGGTGACATTGTGGCTGTAAGGGAAAGGTCAAAGAGCCTCGAGGTCATCCAGAACAGCGTTGCTTCTGCAGCCAGGTACTCATGGCTGGAGTTCGATGCCAAGACCCTGACTGGAAAATATCTCAACTATCCTGTAAGGGCCGAGATTCCGGAGAACATTACCGAGCAGCTTATCGTCGAGCTGTACTCCAAGTAGAAATTAACACCAAAAAAGGAATAATATGGCAATCTTAGCATTTCAGAAACCGGACAAGGTGATAATGCTTGAGGGGACCGATACCGTCGGACGCTTCGAGTTCAGGCCTCTTGAGCCTGGCTACGCCCAGACCATCGGCAACGCTCTCCGCAGGATATTATTGTCTTCTCTGGAAGGTTTTGCTATCAATTCGATCAGGATCTCCGGGGTTGACCAGGAATTCGCCACTATCCCGGGCGTGATCGAGGGTATGCAGGACATCATCCTTAACCTCAAGCAGGTAAGATTCAAAAGAATGGTGGAGACTGTGGACTCAGAGGTGGCAAACATCGTTATCAGCGGTCAGCAGGAGTTTACCGCAGAGGATATTTCCAAGGGATTGTCTTCTTTCACGGTGTTGAATCCGCAGCAGCACATCTGCTCGCTGGAGCCTTCTGTAAAACTTGAGATATCCATCTCTGTAAACAAGGGACGCGGATTCGTTCCTGCGGACGAGATGAGGGATGAGAACACTCCTATAGGGACTATCCCCGTAGATGCGATCTACACTCCTATCAAGAATGTCAACTGGACTACGGAAGACTGGCGTGTTGAGCAGAAGACCGACTATGAGAAACTTACTCTCGAGATCGTAACGGACGGGTCCATTTCTCCAAAGCTCGCTCTTCAGGAAGCTGCAAATATCCTTATCTATCACTTCAGACTGTTCACCGACGAGAAGAAGATCTCTCTTGAAAGTGCAGTCGAGTCAGAGTCAAAGGAACTGGACGAAGAGTCACTCCGCATGAGGCATCTGCTTCTGACCAAACTGTCGGATATGGGGCTTTCGGTAAGGGCATACAACTGCCTGAAAGCTGCAGATATCGACACATTCGCCGATCTGGTTTCATACTCGAGGGCCGAACTGATGAAGTTCAGGAATTTCGGACGCAAGTCCCTCAATGAAATCGACCAGCTGGTAGAGAAGATGAAGCTCTCGTTCGGAATGGACGTAACCAAGTATAATATTGAACCAAAGAAAAAGACCGTATAAAGTATGAGGCACAATAAAGCAATCAACCACCTTGGCCGCAAGAGTGGTCACCGCAAAGCCCTGCTTGCAAACATGGCCACATCCCTTATCATGCATAAGAGGATCGAGACCACTGTAGCCAAGGCAAAGGCTCTCAAGATGTACGTTGAACCTCTCATCACCAAGTCAAAAGAGGATTCTACACACTCTCGCCGTATAGTATTCAGCTACCTGAAAAACAAATACGCTGTCACAGAGCTTTTCCGCAATGTGGCTCCGAAGATAGCTGACCGTCCGGGTGGATATACCCGTATCCTCAAAACCGGATTCCGTCAGGGAGACGGTGCAGACATGGCTCTTATCGAGCTTGTCGACTTCAACGAGGCAGCACTTGCTTCTACAGTGAAGAAAGAGGCCAAGAAGACCGGCACACGCCGCAGCCGCTCCAAGAAAGCCGCTGACGCCGCTGCACCTGCCGCTGCACCGGCAGCAGAGGAGGCTGCACCGGTTACCGAAACTGCACAGGCAGCGGAGGCAGCTCCGGCCGACGCATCTGCCGCTGAAGAAAAGAAGGCAGAATAACTTTCTATACTACTTTATTTTAACAGAGGGAGTCATTAAAGTCTCCCTCTGTTTTTGTATGCTCGGCATGAGTATCAGCTAACGGGTGCAAGACCCTAATGAGCCCTGATAGCGGGAATCATACAGCC
>CALVCB010000029.1 GCA_944325965.1 uncultured Bacteroidales bacterium | reverse complement strand
GTAATTCATCTTTCCGGGCCCCTTGCGGCCGCCTCCCGGCAGGCTGCAGAATATTGCACTTTTTAAGGGGCGTTTTTCAGGGCAAACAATTTATAATTTATAAGTGCATATGTTTGCCGATATGATAAAAACACTAGTGTCCTAACATAACCCGATTCAAAGTTAGGAATAGATTTTTGGAATTCCAAACACCATTAAAATGCATTGAGATATAGATTTACGATTAATAATACCATTATTTTTGACTTTTGGGGTATTTTTCTTTTGCAGAAATTTTAAAATGTAATAAATGCATTGTTGAATTAAGACAAATTATAATTTTCAACAAATGCAGTATTAATGTGAATTTTATTTTCTTACAATATTTAAGTGAATCCATCAATCATGCTTGGAGGAATGTCTGTCAGTATAAGATTCTGTATTATTTAATATGTTATTATTTAAATAATTACGTAGGGTATTCCGATGGATTTTATATTGCTTAGCAATTTTAACGAGAGGAATGCCCTCGCTTATTTTTTTATTGATTGTATCCCAGTATTTATACGTATTTTCTTTCTTTTTTGATTTTCCGGGCGGTCTTCCGAGCCTTATACCGGAGGCTTTTTTCAGTGCCAGGGCCTCTTTTGTACGCTGGGAAATCAGGTTCCGCTCTATCTCGGCGGCAAGGGCAAAGGCGAAGGCGATTATTTTTGAATTGATGTTGTCAGACAGGTCGAAATTGTCCTTTATCGAATGGATATATATCCCTTTGGCGGAGCATGTGTTCAGGATTGACATCACCATGAGCATGTTCCTTCCGAGACGGGAGAGCTCTGTGCAGATGAGCCTGTCACCGGGGTGCATCTTCTTGATGATCTTGCCGAGGGTCCTTTTTTCTACTTTTACGGTCCCGGAGATAGACTCCTTGACCCAGTGGTCGACCGAAAGGCCGTTGGCAGAACAGTAGTTCTGGATTTCGAAGCGCTGGCTTCCATAGTTCTGCAGTTCCGTGCTGACACGGATGTAGGCGTAAATCATAATCTGATAAGGTTTAAATTTGGATTGTTTTTGAAATATTCCTTTAATTTGTAAAAATTTTGGAGTCTAGACCGGCTTCTGTCGTCTGATGGCATGAATGGCCAGACACTTTAAACTATTAACCTTATCATGAATAATATCAAGAAATTAGGCATGGCTACAGCCTTGCTGTCACCTGTGCTTTTGTCTGCGGCGGACAAGGAGCGGCCGAATCTCGTATTCGTCTTTGCTGACCAGATGAGGGCCGATGTACTCGGATATGCCGGCGATACGAAAGCCATTACCCCCAATATCGACAATTTCGCGCATGATGCGATGAATTTTTCCAGTGCGCTGTCCGTGAGCCCGGTATCCGCGCCGTACAGGTCGAGCCTGTTTACCGGGAAATACATCAGCTCGACGGGGATGGTCATAAATGAAATCAATATGAACCCGAACCACAGGACGTTGGCCAATGTGTTGAATGACAACGGGTACAACTGCGGCTATATCGGGAAGATGCACCTCAATGACACCCATACGCGCCCGATCAAAAAAGGACCGGAGAGGATGGGATTCGACCACTATTGGGCTGGATATTCATTCAACCATATGAGCTACAATGCTTTCTATTACACGGATGATGAAAACGGACAGGAAGTGAAAGTGAGCCTCAAAGGAAAATACGGACCGGAGGAGTTCACTACGCTTGCATGCGACTATATGGAGAGGGCCTCGAAGGAGGACAAGCCTTTCGCCATGTTCCTTTCATGGAACCCGCCGCATGACCCGTGGAAACAGGGCAATACGGACCCTGACTGTTATGCCAGGTTCAAGGATACGGAATTCAGCCTCCCGGAGAACTTCAAGGAGGACCCTGACCCTTATATGGACAGGTACAGCCAGGAGTTTTTCGACGGGCATACAGCGTGGAAGGACAAGTTCATCTATGGAGGAGGATACCAGGAGACGATGAGATGCTACTATGCCATGGTGAACTCCATAGACGAACAGTTCGGGAGAGTGCTCGCCAAGCTGAAGGAGCTGGGGATAGATGACAATACTATAGTTGTCTTCACCTCAGACCACGGGGAAATGTTCACATCCCAGGGAAGGATGTTCAAGCTCACATTCTATGATGAGGCGGCAAGGATACCGATGCTGGTCCGTATGCCAGGCGGAAAGACAGGTGAGAGTGATGTACTGCTCAATACGCCGGACATAATGCCTACAATCCTCGGGATGCTCGGCCTTTCTGATGATATCCCTGAAGAAGTGGAGGGGAAAGACCTCAGTTTCGTGCTTAAAGGAGGCAGGGGAGAGAAGCCTGAATTCGCATTCATGCAGGGCATGGGACATACATACCAGTGGAAGGACGGCTTCGAATGGAGGGCTGTCAGAGACCACAAGTTCCTGTACGCCAAGTATCTCAGAGACGGGAAGGAAGTACTTTTCGACCTGAAGAAGGATCCGGGGCAGATGAATGACGTGGCCGGAAACCCGAAATACAGAAGGACGCTCGAGTCATACAGGGACAGGATGAACGTGAAAATGGCGGAACTCAATGACGAATTCAAGCCTTGCACCTGGTACCACGACCACTGGATGTACAAGGGGTTCAGCATCAAGGAGGCGGCCCACGGCGAGTTCGGGCCGCTGCCTCCTATGGAACCTATGAGGGGACAGAAGAAATAGACGATGAAGGGCATCCGGGAGGTCCCGGACGGCAATCAGAATGAAGGCGCTCCGAAAGGGGTGCCTTTTTTATTGCCCAATTATTTCGCCATTCCAGACATTACAATGCACGGGGACTATGAATCCAATATCTTTGGCAGTTCCGATGGAGGGAGGGGCTTGAGCCTCTCCCGGTTTTTTATCCCGGAATATTTCGGATGTATGCTGGACAGAAAAGATTGAATTGAAAAGATTGAATGGCATTTATTTTCTGTTAAGAGAAAAAATCCGTTAATTTGTAAAGATATATGCCCGGTCATGGACCGGGAGGGAAGACAACGGAGACACACAGAGGCAATGGGACAGGAACGCAGGCTATACCCGATAGGGGTGCAGACATTCGAGAAAATAAGGAGCGGCAGCTATCTTTACATAGACAAGACGGAGCTGATCCACGAACTCATCATGAACGGGACAGTCTATTTTCTGAGCCGCCCGCGGAGGTTCGGGAAGAGCCTCTTGGTGACGACCCTGGAGGCATACTTCAGCGGGAGGAGGGATCTGTTCCTGGGGCTTGCGATGGAGAGGCTTGAAGAGGAGTGGGCTGAGTATCCCGTTCTGCATTTCGACTTCAGCGGGACGAAGTACTTCAGCGAGGCGGATCTGGACGAGCAGCTTGACCTGATGCTTTCCCGCATGGAGAGGGTCTACGGGAGTGACAGCGGGGAGGTTTCGTATGCGGGCAGGCTTTCCGGGATCATCCGGCGGGCTTACGTGAAGACGGGGCGCCCCAGGTCGTGTTCCTGGTGGACGAGTACGACGCCCCTCTGCTGGACAGCACCGGAGACTCCGGTCTTCAGGAGAAGCTGCGGAACAGGCTCAGGAGCTTCTACAGCGTGGTGAAGATGAGCGACGCGATGCTGCGGTTCGTGTTCATCACTGGGATAAGCAAGTTCAGCCAGATGAGCATCTTCAGCGAGCTGAACAGCCTGCAGAACATCAGCATGAAGGACCGTTTCAGTGCCATCTGCGGGATCACGCAGCGTGAGGTTGAGGAGCAGCTGAGGCCGGATGTGGAGGCCCTTGCACAGAAGAACGGGGAGAGCTATGCTGAGGCGATGGAGCACCTGCGCAGGATGTACGACGGGTATCACTTCAGCCCGGAGTGCGAGGACATATACAACCCCTTCAGCCTGCTCAACGCCCTGAACGACCGGCGCTACGGCAAATACTGGTTCGCCTCGGGGACACCTACCTTCCTGATAGAGATGCTCCGCAGGTACAATTTCGACATCGAGAGCCTCGACGGCACCGTCCTGCGTGCCGAGGGCTTCGACGTTCCCACAGAGTCCATCACGGATCCCGTGCCGGTGCTTTACCAGAGCGGATATCTGACTATCAAAGAGTACAATTTCGCCGGTGATCTCTATACCCTTGCGTACCCCAACGATGAAGTCCGTCTGGGATTCATCTACTCCCTTATCCCGGCCTACCTGCCGGACCCGTATTACAAGAAGGATTCGTTCATATATAGCTTCACCGAGTCCCTCCGCAGAGGGGATATAGGCAGTTGCATGCAGCAGCTTATGGCCTTCTTCGCCTCCATCCCGTACGACCTGGAGAACAGGACGGAGAAGCACTACCACACCATCTTCTACCTCCTGTTCTCCATGATGGGCCTGTACGTGGAGAGCGAGGTGAAGAGCGCGGCCGGCCGGGCTGACATCGTGCTCAAGACGGCGACGCACATCTACGTGTTCGAGCTGAAGGTGGACGGCAGCGCCGAGGAGGCCCTCCGCCAGATCGACAGCAGGGGCTACCTGGTCCCGTACACCGCCGACGGGAGGAAGCTCGTCAAGGTGGGGGTCAACTTCGACTCCGCCACACGCACCGTCAGCGAATGGAAGGCGGTGGAGGGATAGGACTGTCCCAGGCAGAGATACGGATCGGAGATTACAGATTGTTCTCCATCAGCCATTTCCATACAGGGATGACCTCTATCCGGCGGTTGCCGGATTCTATTGTCTTCTCCTCGTCCATTGTGATTACAAGCATGGTCCGGCATGCCTCCACTACGCGTGCGAACTTTTCCAGTGCACCGACCTCCCGTTTTATCGTATCTTCTGACGCCAGACTGTAGCATACCTGGATGGCAATTCCGGATTCAGGAATATAGAAGTCGACCTCTATGTTCCTGTTGTAGAAAAAGACGGAGTCTTCCCTGCCGTATTTCCGCAACAGGGCTACGGCCACGAGGTTTTCAAGCAGGGAGGTCTCGTCACCGAGAAGGAAGAGGTTGAGAATCCCGTTGTCCGTGAAGTAGTATTTCGGGCTGGACTCTTTGTCGGTGAGCTTCCCGGCATAGTTGGGCACAGGGGAAACCAGCCAGGCTTCCTTGGCATATTCCACATAATTGATGACCGTACTTGTGCCGACCTTCGCTCCAGTGGACGAGACTATGTTGGAAAGCCTGTTGAACGACACGGGCTGCTTCACGCTTTCCGCCATCTTCCTGAACAGGACACGCAGGGCGAATGTATTCTCCACGGAATGCCGGGCGGCTATGTCGCCTAAATATATTTTCTGGTACAGGCTCGTCAGGTAGTCCCTTTTCACAGGCATGTGGATGCCCTCGGGGAAGCCGCCGCCGTGGAAATAGTCGTTGAACTCCCTCTTGACAGAGGCCCGTGTCTCGGTCCCGTAGAGCATACCCGCAGTGACGCGTAATCCCCTGGCGTTCAAGAATTCCATAAATCCGTACGGATAAACGCAGACGGGGATATAACGCCCGCCGAGTGTGCTCTGGACCTCGCTGCCGAGCATCTTGGCGTTGCTTCCGGTGATATAGACCGTGTATTTCATGTCGGCCAGCCTTCTGGCGAATTTCTCCCATCCTTCTATGTTCTGTATCTCGTCAAGGAACATGACAGGCCGCTTGCCGTACCGTTCCAGATGTATCTCAATCAGCATATTCAGGTCAAGGGCCTTCATCCCGGAAAGCCTTTCGTCCTCGAAATTCACATAAAGCATCTCGTCCCAGCCTTTCCCCTGCGCGAGAAACTCCTGCATCCTCTGGTAGAGCAGGAACGATTTCCCCGCCCGGCGGATTCCCACAAGGACATAATTGCTGCTTTCGTCAAATCTGAAATCCCTCGGTGTAACCGCATACCGTGAGACCTCTGTCTGGTTGTCCGCAAGTACTGTGCGGAGGATGTTCTTGTCCATGCCGATTTATCTTATATACAGGACAAAAATATGCATAATTCATCTTATATACAAGATATTTCGCGTCCGGGCGTCCGCTGTGGTTATTTTCTTCCTGCACATCCAATCCTTCCGGATATGCAGCCATGGGTAAATTCACTGGACTCTGGCGCATGACGATTTAATGATAATACAATGTAAATCAATTTGTTACTTTTTATATAACATGCTCCAGGTCCCTTCATTAGACTACTATGGAGCAACTTGCTGTTTATTTAAACGATTGACAATGAAAATTATGACAGCAATATTACTTGCGCCAGAGCCCGGAAGATTCCCTGCCCTGCCATGACTTGGACAATTATGCGGATAACCAATGAAAACGTACGCAAAAACGCCCATTAAAAAGTGCAGTTTTTACCGCACCTTTTGCTGAAAATCACGTGTATCAATATTTATGTTTAACTAAGTTCATTTTGCTTATGAAAAAAGTAAAGTTGTTTTTCACGGCAATGATGGTGCTGCTTGCAGCAGGCCTGGCTTCGGCGCAGAGCGTCGAGGTCAAGGGTACTGTAACGGATGCAGCTACAGGAGAGCCTATCCCGTTCGCCTCAGTAGTCCTGCACGGCACCATGACAGGTACGTCAACAGCAGAAGATGGTTCTTACACCATTTCAGTACCGTCTTTACAGGATGCCGAACTTGAATTCAGTTTTATCGGTTACAGGACTGTCCGTGTGCCGGTAGGAGGTAAGTTAGTAGTAGATTGCGAACTTGAAGTAGATGCCATGGCACTTGAAGACGTTGTCGTTGTGGCCTATGGCGCCACCAAGCGTGAGGCCATGACCGGGTCTGTAACGGCTGTAGATGGTGAGACCATCGCATCCGCCCCTGTCACATCAGTCGACAAGGCTCTCGGAGGAAAGCTTGCAGGAGTGCAGGTATCCACATCTACCGGACAGCCGGGATCAAGTTCCAGCATCCGCATCCGCGGAATTTCATCTATAAATGCAAGCAACTCACCTTTATGGGTAGTCGACGGTATACCTGTGCTTACAGGTAATTTTGCGTCTTCCGGAGTGTCAGACACTCAGTCGGATTTGCTTACCTCACTCAATCCCAACGACATAGAATCCATTACCGTACTGAAAGATGCAGCTGCGGCAGCAGTTTATGGATCACGTGCAGCAAACGGAGTTATCCTTGTTACCACCAAGAGCGGAAAAGAAGGAAAAGCACAGTTCACTGCAAGGGCAAAATACGGCATCCAGTGGTTTCAGAGCGATACCGGATACAGAATGATGACAGGAGAGGAGCTGCTCAGATATCAGAGAGCCGCTATTGCAAATGCAGGATTGGATCCGGATGATCCGTCCGGCAATTACTATCGTCCTATGTCACTTCTCAATGGAGAACTTACCAACTGGCTTGAGCACCTGACCAAACTCGGACAGCTTCAGGAATATGAGATCAGCGCCAGGGGCGGTACAGACAAGGCAAAATATTTCTCATCTGTGTCGTATCACAACAATGACGGTATCGTAAACGGCATTGACTATTTGAGAATCCAAGCCAGGACCAATGTGGATTTCAAACTGCTGAAAAACCTTGAAACCGGAATTCGTGTAAACGTGGCTTACACGGACCAGAACAACAACATCCAGACAGACGGCCTCGGTTATGAGAACCCGTTCTTCGGAGGTCTGATGATTCTTCCGTGGACTCCAAAATACGATGAGAACGGAAATCATAACACCAATATCCCGGAGAATTCGAACATGAACCCGGCAGCCTCCGCAGAATGGAACCAGCAGAGAATCCAGACTTATCGTTTTAACGGGACAATGTTCCTGAAATGGGAACCTGTAAAAAATCTTGTACTTGAAACCAAGAATTCAGCTGAGGTCGTATTTACAGAACAAAGGCTGTTCTACAATGAACTTGCCGGTTATGCAAACCAGCTTCAGGAGGTTAACAACAAAATCGTCCAGCTCACGACCTCCAACACGGCCAATTACGCAAATGTTTTCGGAGGTTATCATTCTTTCAGAGCATTGCTCGGACAGGAGGCCACTTCATTCTATCAGACACAGAATTATGCTGCGGCAAATGGCGGTGTAGATCCTAATATACCTTATTTCAATACGGCGGATCAGTCTCAGACAGAAATAAGTACCGCGATAACCAGGGATGCCCTTATGTCATACTTCGCCATAGTCGATTACAACTATGACAGCAGGTATTTCGCACAGGCGACAATCCGTACCGACGGAAGTTCGCTTTTCGGTGCCAAAAAGAAATGGGGCCTTTTCTGGTCAATAGCCGGGTCATGGAATATCAATCAGGAAAAATTCCTTCAGGACTTCAAGCCTCTCGACCTCTTAAAGGTCAGACTGAGCTATGGTGTGAACGGTAATAATGGAATCGCCGCCTACCAGGCATATGGAGTATATGCAAGTGCTCTTTATAACGGACTTACGGGACTCCTTCCAAGTACTCCTGAGAACCAGGAACTTTCATGGGAAAAGAATGCCACCTGGAATGCCGGTCTCGACTTCGCGTTCTTCAACAGACTCAGAGGTAGTGTGGATGTATACAAGCGAGTGACGAAAGACATGCTTCTTGACAAGAATGTGCCGCAGACATCGGGTTTCAGCACCAATTTCGTCAATGTAGGCTCAATGAGCAACACCGGAGTCGAGCTGCAGATGGACGGAGATATCATCTCCACGCATGATTTCCTCTGGAACGTCGGTTTCAACATAGCATTCAACCGTACCAAAGTGCTTGATCTCGGAGGCGTAGACAAGATTGAGGCAGGAAGCTTCATGCATTATGTCGTCGGCAGATCATTGTATTCTTATTATCTGTCTGACTATTATGGGGTCAACCCTTCAAACGGAGAAGCTCTATGGGTGACCGAGGACGGGAAACTCACAAACCAGTACAGCAAGGCCAGGAAACACTATTGCGGTTCACCGGAACCAAAATATACAGGTGGCTTCAATACTACTTTCAGCTGGAAGGGCCTTTCACTCAGCGCATTCTTCGAGTTCAAGGGCGGAAACAAGATTATCAATCTGAATGAGCTGACTTATCTTTCTACAGATGGTAAGGATGTAAGTGTAAACCAGATAGCGAGCGCAGGCAATTTCTGGACGACTCCGGGACAGACAGGTGTCAACCCGAAACCGGTAGCAGGAAATACCAGCAACTCGAACACTCCGCTTAGCGACAGGTGGCTTGAGAACGGCAGTTACATAAGGTTCAAGGATGTGACTCTTTCATATACCCTACCTCAGTCCGCTATCGAAAAAATCCATGTGAAAGGACTCAGGATATATGTGAGCGGACTTAACCTATATACTTTCAGTGATGTGTCCGCTTTTGACCCTGAAGCCGGCGTAACAGGTGTCGTACAGGGAATATATCCTTACACAAAATCAGTCGTAGGCGGAATCGAATTGACATTCTAAAAAAAGCAGCAGATATGAAGAAATATATATTTACAGCAGCACTCGCACTGTCACTCCTGACCGGTTGCAAGGATTTTCTTACGGAAGAGCCTGTGCTTTCCCAGAGTGACGTGCTGACCTTGTCCACATACGAAGGCCTCGACAAGGTGACGGCAGGAGCATACGCTCCTCTGGCCTCTACTGCGTGGTATGGTGGCGATTTCATCATCATCAACGAAATGAAGACCGGAAACGGTAAAAAATACATCGGATCTGATTTTGATACAGGACGTTGCACAGACTGGTACAATATCAACTATACTCCGGACAATACATCCTCTCTCTGGGGCTACGGTTACTATGTAATAACAACGGCCAACAATGTAATCAATAATCTGGAAGGAAAGAGCGACAACCAGCAGGATCTGGACAATCTCAAGGCAGAGTGTCTTTTCCTCCGTGCACTCTCCCATTTCGATCTTGTCAGGACATACGCACAGCCGTATAACTACACAGAAGGAGCCACCCATCTTGGTGTGCCGGTAATCACCACCGTCCAATCTGCTTCTGATATGCCTGAACGTGAGACCGTAGCGAAAGTCTACGGACAGATTGAAGCTGATCTTCTTGAAGCTGAGAAGATTATAGATCCGGCATACACCAGGGCCGGAGTAAAGGATACAAGATCAGTGGTTTCGCTTGAGGCCATCCAGGCTCTTCTCAGCAGGGTATATCTTTATATGGGCAACTGGCAGGGATGTGCAGACTATGCCACTAAAGTCATAAACAGTAACAAATTCAGCATGTGGACTGCAGATGATCTCTCTTTCGTAAATTCAGAAAATGCCGCCGAACGTGCGGGCAACTACGAGAATTTCGTCTACTGTTTCGATTCCCATTCTGACGGAGAAGTCATTTTTGAGGTGTACGGAACTACAGGACAGTCATACGGTGGCGGTAACGAGGCTATCTGCTCTCTCACGAGCGAAAATCAATATGGTGATGCAGGAGCCTGTGCAGACCTTATGGATCTATATGATGAAGGAGATGTCCGCGGAACGATGTTCCAAAGCAAACTAAGTGGAAAGGACAACCGTACTGTCTACTGGACTGCAAAATATTTCGGTAAAGGCCTTACTACTCCGGACTATACAAACACCATAGTCCTCAGGCTTTCAGAAATGTACCTCAACAGGGCGGAAGCACTCCTTTCAGGACAGGCCACAATAAGCGGTGTTACTGCCCAGCAGGATCTTGATAAAATCCTTACAAACAGAGGTCTCGAAGCTGGTAGTATTACTGCCACTCCTGACAATGTCTTTAATGAAAGACGTAAAGAACTTGCATGGGAAGCTCATTATTGGTTCGATCTTGCCAGGACAGGCAGGACAATGACCAGGACTGACAGCGACGCAAGCGCTGCGGCCAATGAAGTCAGACCAGGGGATACCAGATGGGCCATGCCTATTCCTCGCAGGGAGACTACAGTGAACGACAATCTGGAACAGAACCCTGGATATTAATCTTTAAATTCTGAAGAAAATGAAGAAGAATATATATAAATTCTTACTGGCTGGAATCGCATTGGCGACAACGGTTGTGTCATGCGATCTGAACAAAGTGCCGGAATTTGATGAGGCAGATGCTTTTGCTGCATTTACTTCCGGCTCATACTCTATTGATGAAAATAAAGGTCAGCTCTCAATCCCGGTAACCATCGCGTCAATAAATCCGATTGCTACAGTCGTTTCTTACAAAGTTGTAGACGGGGATGGTGAAAGCGGAGCAAAAGCAGGCATAGACTATAAGGTAGTCGATGACGGAAGTTCTGTCCTGACCTTTGACGGAACAGTGCGTACCCAGAACATCGTTATCGATATTATAAGAAGAACTGATGGCAATGGTGGCACAGAGGTTTTTACAGGAGACCTTACATTCAAGGTTGTACTTGAAAGCGCAGGCAGCATAAATCTTGGAGCAGACAACGAGTGTACTGTTACTATCGTTGATCTGGATCACCCGCTTTCCGATGTACTTGGAACATATACGGCTGCTTCCAACGATGGTACAAGTTGGACTTTAACCATGCTTAAAGATGCTGAAGACCAGTCTATGGTATGGATTGACGGTATCGTACCTTATGCGGCAGGGCAAGGTGAGGATTACTATATCTATGCTACGGTTTCTTCAGATCATAAGACTATTTCTATACCGAACGGACAGGTATTTACAGCAATGTATAGTTCATATTATCAAGTATATCTTGGATTTGATGGAGATTACATTTATGGCTCTGGAACTACAGACCTAAAGCTGCAGGACGACGGCACATGGTATACGGAAGGAGGTTTTTATCTTGGAGCATTGACCGATCCTAATGATCTTAATTCATTGGCAGGCTATCTCGACATGGTATACCCTGGAATAACATTGACTAAAAACTAATTATTTTAGACAGATATGAAAAAAATATTGACATATATGAGTGTGGTGGTACTTGCTGTGGGCTGTGCTGAAATGTACGGCCCGGAGCAGGAGTCCACAGCCGTGGTAAATTCGGAGGGAATAGATATCACAAACGTATCCGTGACCGACAATTCCATCACCTTCACCCTGGCACCGAAAGGAGAGGCGTCATATTATTCGTATCTCGTGGACCAGGCGGCTACCCCCCAGGTACTGGACTCATCTGCGGTCTATCAGTTGAGTTATGACGGAACCGTAGCGGAAGGAACTATTAAATGGACTTCGGACAAGAATTCTTCGACCATTACCGTAGAAGACCTGGATCCGAACACCACCTACCAGATTTACGCCGTGGCAGGCAGCCCTACCGGAGTCCCGGGATCTGTGGTCGTGACCAGCGCCACGACTTCCGACGGTGTGAATCCTTCTCTTGTTTCCGCACCTTCTGAAGACAATGTAGTCACACTTACTTTCAGCGAAGGCGTAACAAGAGGAGAGGGCGCTGTCACAGTTGCCTACTATGCCACCAACACCCAGGCGTTCTATACTGATCCTCAACCTGTAGGATCCTTTACAGCAGCAGATGAAGATGTCGCTTCGGACGGATCCTCAGCAGTGACAATTACCGTCAACGGTGCACCTGCAGGTGCTTTATATACTGTAAGTCTTGCTGCGGGAGCTTTTAAAGACAGCAAGGGGAACCCGACTCCGGAATTAAAAAGTTATGTGACGATGACAGACGAAGGTCCTGCTCCAGCCGGTATTTACGGACAGCTGCCGGCTGCAACGTTTGAAATAGCACCTGTAGAGGCAGAGGCTTTCACTGACCCAGAACTCCCTATACAGACAACCGTCGATTCAGAATATGAGTTGGCCGGTTATGGAGAAGGCAATGGAAGCGTCGTTTTCCGGAACGCCGTTAAAACGACAGAAATAGTCCTGACTGCAGGAACTGATTTCGGCCTTTTGCAGGACGGAAGCCTTGCAGTATTCCTTCCGGAGATTCCGGAGCTTGGCGATGATGTCATTCTGACTATAGAAGAAGGGGCATTCCTCGATATCTACGGCAACGGGAATGCCGAGTGGACAGCCACCTTGAAATATTCGTATGGCTACACGATGGAGGATGTATATGGTGTTTACACTTATTCCTGCATCAACGGATTGACCGGGGAGCAGGATAGCGGCCAGATAGTAATAACGGAAAGCGATGAGCCTGAATATGGAAATGTAATGTTCACCTCATTCATGGGATATGACGGGACTTCTTTATATGGAACATTCAATACAGATGCAGGAACTTTAAGCGTTGAAACACTTCAAGGGTTTACTGTTGAGGGAGATATTATGATCGGATTCGGCACTCTTATACTTTCTGGTGGCAGCGTATCTCTGGACGGAGAAAATCCGACTGTATTCAATATGCCTGAAGCAGGACGTATAGTTTTCAACAACGGGTATTTTGGAGTGTTCTCAGCCACATTGCAAGGTCAGATTCAAAATCTTACTGGGGCATATACAATGTTTGAAGCTGTTAAGCAAAATACTTCATTAACAGAGTATATACCTAAAGCTCCTGTTACTGCATCCAAAGTGGTCCCCGGAAACTTCATGGGAAACATTTCTGTAAGATAAATGCTTCAAGGCAGGCAATTAAACTTTAGTATTGACTGCTCCGTTACGGCATGCGGAGCAGTCATTTTGGTTCATTGTTGTAAGACAAAACAGTCATTAAACACAATTACATCAAAATGAAACGGATACTGACCCTGATTCTGTTGTGCGGAGCAGTTTTGTCCGCATCAGCACAGGCCGTGGAAGAATATCAGCCGACATCCACCTGGCCATACATCTACCCTGATTTCATGGATGGCACTCTTCATCAGAGTACCGGAGGGGAAATGGAAGGAAAATTCAACATCCATCTACTCGAGAGCCGCCTCCACTTTATAGAGGGGAACCTCGTGAAGGAGGCTTCGCCTGCCGATGTATATTCCGTTAAAATCGGGCAGGACATATTTGTAAATGCAGGAGGCAAGATGATGCGTGTCCTGGCCAAGTCAGACAACGGTATTGTGGCTCAGCTGACCGAAATAGATGTCACCCGGCTGAACGAGACTGGAGGCGCCTACGGCTCATCTTCTAATTCTATGGCCACCACGGCACTCAGTTCCATCGAGAATATCGGAGGCATAGGGGCAAGGGTAAACCACATGGAGATGAAAAATGCAAAGAATGAAGGCAAAATCCTTCCCGTTATAACCAAGCTTTATATCGTCACAGGCAATAATGTAGTATTCGCTACCAAAAAAGATGTCTCGGATGTTTCGGACAAAGAAGCTTTCAAGTCTTTCCAGAAAGCTCATAAAATAAAATGGCGTGACCCACAGTCTTTACTGCAGGTAGTGGATTTCCTGTCCGGCTCCGGCAGTTATGAGTGAGTATCACGAATAAAACAATGAAGTATGAAAATAAGAGAGTTATCAATTATTTCCATTATTGCCATACTGGCAGTGCCTTCTTGTTCCCGGGAAGATCTGCCGGGCCGGCATAATGAAGAAGAACAGCCCGAACAGGAAACAGAAACAGTTTTTGAGCAGGGTGTCATCGAAGTGAAATTCGATGATGCCCTCACCGAAAAAATAGAAGCCGACCTTAAAGATGGCGGGACGGTGACCAAAGCTACATCATCAGGCCTTGCCGACCTGTACGCTTCAATGGGTATCGTTTCCATGGAGAGGATTTTCCCTTATGCAGGGAAATTCGAGCCGAGGACACGCGAAGCAGGCCTGCACAGGTGGTACAGAGTCGTGTATGATCCGTCTGCCGTTCCGGTCACAAAAGCTGCGGACAGTTTTGCAGGCTTGCCTGGCGTCGAGTATGCAGAGCCTGTGAGGAAAAAGAAACTGACATCAGCGATCTTCAATGACCCTGATTTTCCTAATCAGTGGCATTACTACAATGATGGAAGCCTTTCTTCCCGTCATAGCGCCGGGGCTGATATAAATGTCGTACCTGTATGGGAGAACTACACCACAGGCAATCCTGATGTCATAGTGAGTGTAGTTGACGGAGGGATTGACCGTAACCATGAAGATATCAAAGACAACTACTATACCGGACAAAGTTTCGTGACCGGATACGGACTGGAGGCACACGGACACGGGACACATGTGGCCGGAACAATAGCAG
The DNA here is from genome assembly GCA_944325965.1 of uncultured Bacteroidales bacterium. Taxonomy (GTDB): domain Bacteria; phylum Bacteroidota; class Bacteroidia; order Bacteroidales; family UBA932; genus Cryptobacteroides. The sequence continues at coordinate 11,512 of CALVCB010000029.1, read as the reverse complement.
CTGTAAACAACAATGGTATAGGAGTCTGTGGCATAGCCGGAGGCAACGGGAAAGATAAAGGGGTCCGTCTGATATCCTGCCAGGTATTTGTCACAAATCCGGAAGATCCGACAAAGGACATCGGAGGCAGTACATCCCAGGCAATAAAATGGGGCGCTGATAACGGAGCGGTAATTTCCCAAAACAGCTGGGGATACACTTATGAAACCGAGGCGGAAGCCAAGGCCGCTCATGAGAAGGGGCTTTCAGGGCCGGACAAAGAAGCCATTGATTACTTCATAAAGAATGCGGGATTTGATGAAAACGGAAACCAGACCGGCCCCATGGCCGGCGGTGTCGTAATATTCGCTGCCGGGAATGACAACATACAATATGGTCTTCCAGCTTCGTACGAACCGGTAATCGCGGTCGGGGCAATGACGTCACAGTTCACCAGGGCCCCATACTCCAATTACGGAGACTGGGTGGATATCGCTGCGCCCGGAGGAGACACTTCTTATGGACAGGGTGGAATATTAAGTACCGTACCAGGCGGATATGACTGGTATCAGGGAACATCCATGGCATGTCCCCATGTGTCAGGGGTAGCGGCATTGCTCGTCTCCTATTTCGGAGGGCCGGGATTTACAAATGAACAGCTTAAAGATAAATTGTCCGGAGGAGCAAGAGATGAATTCGCTTCAATGAGAATCGGTCCGATTATGGACGCTCTCGGAGCATTTACATACGGAGGGACCATTGCTCCGGACCCTGTGGCGTCTTATGAGGCGGAAGCCGTCTCGAATAACATAGACATGACCTGGACTGTCACCAAGGACGATGATGACAGGAAGGCATTCGGGTACATTATGGTAGCAAGCCAGAACAGAGCCTCACTGGAGAACTTGAATTTCAGGGCGTTGCCCGAAGATGTCTCTTTCCAGACTGTACTCGTCGGAGACCTTAATGTCGGGGACGCAATCAGCGGACGCATTTCAGATCTTGATTTTGAAACGACTTATTATATCGGGATTGCGGCATACGACTATAACCGGAATTATTCTGAACTTTCTGCAATACGGACTGTTGCGACACTTGGGAACAATCCTCCGGAAATAACCGTAGAATATGACGGCTATGTGCCTGGGGAAAATTTGCAGATAAAATCTTTTGAAGTGCTCAAAATACCGGTAAACGTGCTTGATGTGGACGGTCATGAAGTCTCAATAAGACTTGAGCCAGGATCAGATGCCGTAAAAGGTTCTATGGAACCGACATCAGGAAAATATGTGCTTACTGTAACGGGGAACATTGCCGAGCCCGGGAATTATGCTGCTGTCCTGACAGCAACGGACAGTTACGGGGCTTCTTCTACGCTTGAATTACCGTATACGATACTGCCGAACCAGGCTCCATCTATCGTAAAGGACATAGAAAATATGATTCTCACATTTATGGGAGAGAAAGTCACCATAGACATGTCGGAGCATATTCAGGATCCTGATGGTGAACAACTGAAATTCGATATAAACATTTCAGATCGTAATATCTTGCATATCAATCCATCCGGGAACACGCTCCATGTTACGGCCCTGGGTTACGGGAACTGCGATGTGACCATAGTTGCGTCCGACTCCCGAGGGGAATCCTGCACCTTGACCTTCAGTGTCCTCATCAAGGACCCTTCTTCATCGCTTGAGGTGTACCCGAATCCTGTTACGGATTTCCTCAATGTCAGGACAGGAGAAGAAATGGACACCAGAATCAGGATAACAGGTCCTGCCGGACAGACTATTTACGACAAGACTGCCCCCGTAAGCGCATTCTCCCCGGCCAAGATAGATATGTCGGGCTGCGCACCTGGCAGATACAGCGTGACTGTATCTTATGGAGGCAACGAATTTATCCGTACCGTAGTCAAACTGTAGAATTGATTAAACATACATTAGAATGAAACAAGATATAATCAGATTACTTATTCCGGCATTTTGCGTGGTCTTCTTTTCTCCGGCTACAATTTCGGCCTCTCCCGGCAGTGAGGCCATGCCGTTCACCCGTGTAACACATGATCCTGTATCGGCCTCAATGGGAGGGACATCAATAGTGCGCACGTCAGGGATGGCATGGTCCTCCTACTCAAATGCGGCAGCTATCCCGTACAGCAATGAAACCTTTGACGTAGCGGCCAGCTACCAGCTATGGCAGCCTTCCGGGAACCCCGTGAACAACATTTCTGCAGGGGGAGCATGGAACGCCGGAGGGAAATTCGGCCTTTCGGCCGGATTCACCTACGGGGCGGGACAGAAATACGATACGGTCAACAGCTCCGGGCAGGTTACCGGGAACTTCACCCCGTCAGAAATCCAGGTGAACATCGGCCTGGCGTGGAAATTCCTCCCGTTCCTCTCCATCGGGGCGAATGTGAAATATCTGAATATGACACTTGCCGAAGGTAGCGGCTACGGGGCCGTGTCATCGGACATCTTCCTGATGACGAAGCTCGCGGGATGGAGGATTGCCGCCGGTGTGTCATCGATAGGCAGCAAGGTCACATCGGCAGGCGGAGAGAAATTCTGGCTTCCGGCATCCGTGACGCTCGGGGCGGGCTACGGTCATGTTTTCGGGGACCGTCACGGACTGGATATAATGGCGGATGCAGACTGGTATATGAGCGGTACGGCGAGCGTATCGGCAGGTGCATCATATACCTACAATGACCTCGTTTCCGTCCGTGCGGGGTACCGGTACGGAGGTGACAGCGTAATCCCGTCTTATGCGTCCGTCGGTGCGGGAGTGGAGTTCCTGGGCATACGGATAGACGCCGCCTACCTGATAGCCACCGGGAATTCCCTGCTGAAGAACACATTCACAGTCGGGGCAGGATTCTCATTCTGAAACAAGTAATAATTATTCCGGTATAAATACTTATCTTCGTGCCCTGGTCTGAAAATTTCCGGAAATGGGCATTATTCCTGACAAATATATCGCCGACCTCGCAAGAGGCCTCAGAAAAGGCGGCAGGGGAAAAATGAGCGGATGGGCGGCACTCAGCCCGCTGCTCGTTTTTCTTGTTGTATATTTGGTCTCCTCCCTGCTGGAGAAGGACTTCTACAAGATCCCCATCACCGCGGCCTTCCTCGTGGCATCGGCATATGCCCTGATGATAAGCAAGGGCACGACAGATGAGAAGATAGCGGTCTTCTCCAGAGGCGCGGGAGACAGGAACGTGCTCCTGATGATATGGATATTCGTCCTTGCAGGGGCCTTCGCGTCATCGGCCCAGGAGATCGGGGCGGTGGACGCTACAGTGGACCTGACCCTCAGGATACTTCCGGACAGACTGCTCTATGCAGGCATCTTCCTTGCCTCCTGCTTCATATCCATGGCAATAGGCACAAGCGTCGGGACGATAGTCGCCCTTGTCCCTGTCGCGGCCGGAATCGCGGAGCAGACAGGGGTGGAGACAGCGTTCATGACGGCAATTGTAGCAGGCGGGGCATTCTTCGGGGACAACCTTTCTTTCATCTCCGACACTACCATCGCGGCCACACGCACGCAGGAGTGCCAGATGAAAGACAAGTTCAAGGCAAATGTCGCCATCGCCGCCCCGGCGGCCATTGCCGTAACCGTCCTGTATATTATCCTCGGGTCCGGTACAGAAATGGCCAGGCAGGCCTCCGGGATAGAATGGATCAAGCTCATCCCGTACATAATGGTGATCTGGCTCGCCCTGACGGGCATGAACGTCATGTCTGTGCTTGCCCTCGGAATCGCGGCCAACGCTGTGCTCGGATTCGCGTGCGGGGATTTCGGATGGACAGGATGGCTTGTCTCCCTCGGTAAGGGCATCGGAGGCATGGGTGAACTGATAATAGTGACAATGCTTGCAGGCGGGATGCTGGAGATGATCCGCGTGAACGGAGGCATTGACTTCATCGTCTCCGGACTGACAAGGAAAGTCAAGGGGAAACGCGGGGCCGAGCTGTGCATAGCCGCCATCGTGAGCATTGCCAACGTCTGCACGGCGAACAACACGATAGCAATCATCACCACTGGGCGCATCGCCCGTGACATCTCCCTCAAATACGGTGTCGACAACAGGAAGGCAGCCAGCATCCTGGACACCTTCTCATGCATGGTCCAGGGAATCATCCCGTACGGGGCGCAGATGCTCATGGCCGCCGGTCTGTCCGGAGTGTCAGCCCTGGGCATCATCAAATACCTCTACTACCCTTATGCCCTCGGCCTGATGGCACTGATGGCCATCATCTTCCGGTTCCCCAGGAAATACTCCTGAGCCTCCCTTCCCCATACTGCATCAAGGCAAAAACGCACCCGGACAGGGCCCTTCCTGGCAGCCGGCTATTTCTTAGCAGACTTTTTGGGATTCCTCGGGAACCAGCCCTTTTTGACCCGCTTCTCCTGCTCTATAAGCTCCAGGATAGACCAGAAGCAGGAAAAGGAGACGACACCGGTGACAGTGGAGCCGACGAAGTTCCCTATGAAAAGGGAAAGGACGGCGAAGGCTATCCCCGCAATGAGGAAAACCCACCAGCACCCTTTGCCGAAATGGTATTCGGCCTTGATGACTATCGGATGGAAAACACCAATGATGAAAAAAGTCGAGAGGCCCACCACAAGCCCCAAAAAGTTCAGATCGGAAAAATTCATTTCAATGTCACTCTATTGAATTGGCATCTATAAGATTATTGAGCAGGGCATATACAGTAAGGCCGGCCACCGTCTTGATCCCCGTCTTGCGGGTGATGTTTTTGCGGTGGGTTATCACCGTATAGATAGAAATATTGTAGAGGTCGGCTATCTCCTTGTTCAGCATGCCTTTGGCCACACACACGAGAATCTCCTTCTCCCTGGCCGAAAGCTCCTGGCTGTCGGACTTGGGAGTCTCGCTCCGGTTCGCAAGCACTGTGCGCAGCTTCTTGATTATGACAGGGGGCAGGTCATACAGGTTGACCATCTCATCATACTGCCGCCAGACATCGTCCTCCATAGGGACGGTCTGCAGGGCCACCACCGCCGCGTCAGAGTATTCAGCAATGCGTGAACGCCCTGAAGCCCGGGAGGCGTAGTCGAATATCACCGGGTCCACCACTATCAGCTCCACGTCCATGTTCTTCAGCCTGACCTCGCTCGTGCGGGAAAGGTCGGTGAGTATCCCCTCCACGGAGAACTCCCCCAGGTCATGGAACACCCCCTCCATCCCCCTGGCTATTATACGGGACGGGATGATAAGGAGCACCTTTACTCTATTACCGTGTTTCATTTTCTTCTATTCTGGTCATCATAGGTATAAGCACATTGTTCTCGATAAGGGTATGCTTGCCGAGATCCTCCTCAAGGTAGCATATATGGTACATAACATCGTTCCTCAGCACTGTATCGCACACCTCCGGAAGGTATTTCATCACTATGTTCTTCAGGTCGCAGAGCTTCTCGTCGATATTGCTGTGGTTCTTCTCGAACTGCTCTATTGAATAACCCTGCTCCCTACGGTCCCGAGAAAAGGTCTCGACATAAGGGAAAACCACAGTCTCCTCGTATGCGAAATGGTTCTCCACCTCCTTCTTGTAGTCCGAGAAGAACCTGTCGATGACAAGCTTCTGCTTCACATCGCACGGGGCAACCAGCTTCTCGAGGGCCCTCTCCAGCTCCGGAAGCTCATGCTCGAGATAGAACACATGCGAGCTGTGCAGGTATTTCACTATATCCGCCGGAGCGCCTGAAAACAGGAGCTCCCCGGAAGGTATGTAGTCATCGTACGTATAGACATTGCATATCAGCAGGAAAGAACCTACGTTCAAAGAATGTCTCCTGCAGGCCTCCCCTACCGTTATCTCCCCGAACCCGAGGTCCACACCCAGGCGGGAGAGCACACCGAGAAGGTGGTAATTGAGGTTCACCAGGTCAGCCATCTTCATTGCCGGAGACAGCATTGCCCTGTCATCCTTAATATTTGTTTTTTTCTTTTTCACCATAGGGTAATTTATTAGAAACTGTCAAAGATAATCATTTTTCCTCCATGCCATGAGGCCGGACCGCTGCCTCGCCCCATAACTTCAGATGGGGTGCTTCCCAGCACCCCATCCGACAACAATTAAAAGGATCTAAACTTTTTAACTATATGGCCTAAAATCTCAATCTTCGTATGCAAAGGTACTGCCCTCAGGAGCCTCCGGCAATCCCCATTTGTCAGTAAAAACCGCATTGTCTCATCATCATTGATAGGTAAAACAACGTGAATTCGATGAATTTAATTCATTAAATTACATCGAATTACTTATTAAGGAGCAGGCCCGTGGCCTGCGACAGGGCCGCACCGGAGCGTCAGCGAGGTTTCCTGCATGGGAACCGAAGCAGTGGAGGTGCCGGCGGAGCAAAGCGCAGCCGCATGCCCCACCGGGGCTGTCACCGCCAGGTGACTGGGGGTGGACAGACATGAATTGTCATTTCGACCGAACGGGACCTTCTCTGTCATTTCGACCGAACAAAGTGAGTGGAGAAATCTGTAGAAGGAATTAACAGATCCCTCGGCTCCGCTCGGGATGACAAAAAGGACACCCGGAATGACAGGGATTCCGGTCATAAATGATAAAATATTGATTTTTAATATAAGATTGTTAAACATAAAATCGTATTTTAGCGGAATACCGACAAAAAGTTATCGAAAATGAAAAGAATTCTGACCTGCATTGCTGCCGCCCTGCCCCTCGCGATGTACGCAGACGGCACGGATCCCGCCGCGGAAACCGGTTCCCCGGAAAATATTATCCCGGAACCGCTCATAGTCGAAATGCAGGAAGGAGTGTTCACCCTTCCTGAAGACGGGACGGCATCCTATTATATAGAAGGTGATGCAGCAGAAGCACTGGAGGAATATCTCGCACAGACGGACACCGGACTGCGCCCTGCAGGAAAGCCGGGGGAAGCCTGCATCCTGATAGAAATACGCGGAAAAGCCCTGAAAAAGGCCGCATTGCAGGGAAAGACGGATGAAGCCTACCGGATGGAAATCACACCGGATAAGATAAAGATACGGGCGGAGGGGGAAGCCGGGGCGTTCTATGCCTTGCAGACCCTCATGCAGATGACACGCGGAGGGAAGGCGGGACAGCTGGAGTGCTGCAGGATTACGGACAGCCCGAGGTTCAGCTACAGGGGGCTGCATTTCGATGTATCGAGGCATTTCAGGTCAAAGGAATTCCTAATGAAGCAGATGGATGCGATGGCCCTTGTCAAGCTGAACAAAATGCACCTGCACCTTACTGACGGTGCCGGATGGCGGATAGAGATAGATGGCTACCCGGAGCTCACGCGGCTGGCGGCATGGAGGCCTTACGAGAAATGGACCGACTGGTCGGGGGACCCGGTGTACTGCCTGCAGTCGGCCCCGGGGGCATACGGAGGCTACTACACGAAGGACGACATCCGGGAGATAGTCAGCTATGCGGCTCTAAGGCACATAGAGGTGATACCGGAAATCGAGATGCCGGGGCACAGCGAGGAAGTCCTGGCAGCATATCCCGAGCTCTCCTGCAGCGGAGAGCCGTACAGGAACTCTGACTTCTGCCCCGGCAAAGAGGCCACCTTCACTTTCCTGGAGAATGTGCTTGACGAAGTAATGGAAATGTTCCCTTCCGGATATGTGCACATCGGGGGTGACGAAGCCTCCAAAAGCGGGTGGAAGGACTGCCCGGACTGCCGAAGGAGGATGCAGGAAGAAGGTCTGGAGGATGTGGACGAACTGCAGAGCTACCTGATACACCGTATAGAGGAGTTCGTAGGCTCCAGAGGGAAGAAGATCATCGGATGGGACGAGATACTGCAGGGCGGCCTGGCACCAAACGCCACAGTGATGTCCTGGAGAGGCACTGAAGGCGGGATAAAGGCCATGAAGTCAGGCCACGATGTAATCATGACCCCGTCAGAATACTGCTATCTGGACTACACCCAGGACGCCCCGTTCAAGGAACCGACCTCCATCGGAGGCTATGTCCCGCTCGCCAAGACATATTCATACGAACCTGTAGAGCAAGGCATTACGGAAGAAGAGGCCTCCCACCTGCTCGGCGTGCAGGGGAACCTGTGGGCGGAGTACATCACTCAGGACAGCCATGCGGAATACATGTACTACCCGAGGGCGTTCGCCATCGCGGAAATCGGATGGAGCAAGGCCGGGGAGAAAGACTATGAAGGCTTCCGTACACGGACCCTCGGCCTGGCCGGCCAGCTGAACGCCATGGGCTACAAGACATTCGACCTGCGCACAGAGTACGGTGACCGTAAAGAGAGCCAGGCCCCTGTGGAGCATCTGGCCAAAGGCTGCAAGGTGACTTATAATATAAGGTACACGGACCAGTACCCCGCCTCCGGCGACGGGGCCCTTACCGACGGGATATGCGGTGGATGGACATACGGGGACAAGAAATGGCAGGGCTTCTTCAGCGATGCTGACGTAACTGTAGATTTGGGTAGCGTGAAGCCGATACATTATGTCGGGGCCACTTTCATGAACGCGGCCGGCGCATGGGTACACATCCCGCAGAAGATGGAGGTCTATGTATCAGATGACGGTGTGGATTTCAGACCCGCCGGGACCGTATGGCAGGACATATCGGAAAAGCACGGCTTCATATTCTTCAAACAGTATTCGCTCGTCTGCAACCAAAAAGCCCGGTATGTGAGAGTATATGCCCGGCGTGCGACGAAGCCGGGAGCATGCCTTTTCATAGATGAACTGGTAATCAACTGACCCCTTTGCCATCCCGGAAGCCCCTCTCCTGTCATCCCGGAACCCCTCATGTCATCCCGGGCGGAACCGAGGGATCTGAAAATCGATTGATAACATATAATATCATATTCATGAAACACACTCTGACAATAATGGCTGCCGCAGCAGCCCTGACAATGGCGACAGGATGCGCACGGAAAGCCCCTGTCCCAGACATCATCCCCTTCCCGAACAGCCTTGAAATGCACGGGGGCACCTTCAATGCCGCCGGTGCGGCATTCTACTGCAGCGGTATAGACGACCCGCTGACTGAGGCAGCCGTAGGCAGGCTCGCGGCCGAGCTGTCCTCCGCCTCAGGGATAAAGTCAGAAACGGTGGAAGGCTCCACCGGGAAAGGCTTCAACTTCACCTCCGACCCTTCCATACCGGCAGAGGCCTACAGGATCAGGGTAAAGAAGAACAGCGTGGATATCAGCGCATCAGGCCTCAACGGATTCATATATGCCATCCAGACCATCAGGCAGATGCTCCCGGTGGAGATATACACGGGCAAGAGCGCCCCTGAAAAGGACTGGAGCCTTCCGTGCCTCACCATTGACGATGCCCCGCGTTTTGCCTACAGGGGGATGCACCTTGACGTTGCAAGGCATTTCTTCAGCGTCGAGGAAGTGAAGAAATACATCGACATGATGTCAATCCACAAGATGAACACCCTGCACTGGCACCTCACCGATGACCAGGGCTGGAGGATAGAGATAGGGAAATATCCGCGTCTGACAGAAGTCGGCTCCATAAGGAAAGGCACCGTAATCCGCAAGGAATGGGGACATTACGACGGCATACCATACGGCGGGTACTACACCAGGGAACAGATCAGGGATGTGATAGACTATGCCGCGGCACTCGGTATCACCATCATCCCTGAGATAGACCTTCCGGGCCACATGCTCGCCGCCCTGACAGCCTATCCGGAACTCGGGTGCACAGGCGGGCCGTATGAGGTATGGGGCAGATGGGGAGTAGCTGAAGATGTGCTCTGCGCCGGGAAAGAAAAGACCATGCAGTTCCTCGAGGACGTGCTTTCCGAAGTCGCAGACCTGTTCCCGTCGGAATACATCCATATCGGAGGCGACGAATGCCCTAAGGTACGCTGGGAGAAATGCCCTGTCTGCCAGGCCAAGATAAAGGAGCTGGGGCTGAAGGATGACGGGGAATTCAAGGCCGAGCACTATCTCCAGAGCTACGTGATGGAGCGCATGGAAAAGTTCCTCGCCACCAAGGGCAAGAAGATCATCGGCTGGGACGAGATACTTGAGGGCACCCCGGGGCCTGAAGCCACCATCATGTCATGGAGAGGCAGCGAGGGAGGCATAAAGGCATCGGCAATGGGCCACGATGTCATCATGACGCCGAACTCGTACTTCTACTTCGACTACTACCAGGCCAGCGACACCGAAAACGAGCCGTTCGGCATAGGCGGCTATGTCCCTATCGAGAAAGTATATTCATACGACCCGTTCGAGGAGATAACATCCCCGGAGGCCCGGGCGCATATCCTCGGGGTCCAGGCCAATCTGTGGACTGAATATATCGCCACCGACGCCCACCTCGAATACATGCTGCTCCCGCGCCAGGCGGCCCTGAGCGAAGTGCAGTGGTGCAGGCCGGAGACCAAGGACTGGGACCGCTTCCTCTCCAGCCTCTCCCATGAGGCCGCGATGTATGACATCATGGGGTACAACTACGCCAAGACCGTCTTCCAGATCATCAGCGAAGTGTATGTAAACCATGAAAAAGGATGCGTGGAGGTAGAGCTTTCCACACAGGGGGACGCACCGATAAGATACACCCTCGACGGCAGCATCCCGGACCACAGCTCCACCCTCTACACGGGCCCGGTGGAGGTAAACAGCGGCAGCACGATCAAGGCCATAGTAGAAAGGGACAATATGACCACCCGCCTCTACTCACAGACCTTCTGCGAGAATGCTGCAATGGGCAGGCCGGTCACCCTTCTCACCGAACCCCAGGGCCGGTATACCTTCGGGGCACCGGACTCGTTCGTGAACGGGCTCCGCGGCGGCAGGGAATTCGGCTCCGGACTATGGAGCGGATGGTACGGAAAACCGTTCTCCGCTACTGTAGACATGGGTGGCAATACCCCTTACAGCAGTGTAGCCCTCGGGACCCTCATAGACAAGGGCAACGACATCTTCCCGCCTCTGGAATTGACTGTCAGCACGTCCGAGGACGGCACAGCATACACCGAGGCCGGGAAAATATCCGTACCTGTCCCTGGCGCGGACGACCCTGACGGCATCACCGACTATACCGTCTCCTTCCCGGAGACCTCCGCACGCTACATAAAGATTGATGCCGTAACCAACGGCTCCATGCCAGCCTGGCATGCCCGCGGAGGCTCACCGGGTTTCCTCTTCATAGACGAAATCATAGTAAAATAACCAGGTCCGACCGCAACATGCCCACTCGTAGAAAAACCCTACAAGTGGGCATGTCTTTCACATAAGTCCTTATAAAAGGCAAATCATACCGGGCCCCGCCCCAGGTCAGAGGCCCCCGGTCATGCCGGGACAAGGATTTCTTCCAGAAATCCTGTCTGTCCACCCCCAGTCACCTGCGGTGACAGCCCCGTCGGGGCATGCGGCTCCGCTTCGCTACGCCGGCACCTGCGCTGCTTCGGTTCCCATGCAGGAAACCTCGCTGACGCTCCGGTGCGGCCCTGTTGGGCCTTCCCATCTTAATCCCCAGTCACTTCGTGACAGC
>CALVCB010000028.1 GCA_944325965.1 uncultured Bacteroidales bacterium | reverse complement strand
AGGGGACCATCGACAAGGTATTCAAGAAAATACGTCCCCGCCATGCTTGATATACGTCCGGCACTTGTCCGGGACATTGATGCGATAATGGAGATATTCTGCCGGGCCCGGACCTTCATGGCCACCCACGGCAACCCCGGCCAGTGGACGGGGGGCTATCCTTCACGGGAACTTCTCCTTTCGGAGATTGCGGCTTCGCACTGCTTTGTGTGCACCGACGGGCGTGGGGACATCGCCGGGACATTCTGCTTCATCATAGGGGAAGATCCCACATACAGGCTGATAGAGCAGGGGGCATGGCTTTCTCCAGGACCTTACGGCACGGTTCACAGGCTCGCCTCCGGCGGCAGGGAGAGAGGGATAGCCGATGCATGCTTCAACTGGTGCTGGGAGCGCATACACAACCTCAGGGCCGATACACACGCGGACAATATCCCTATGCAGAACGCTCTGGCAAAGAACGGATTCAGGCGCTGCGGCATCATTTACACTGACAACGGCTCGGCACGTATTGCATACCAGAAGTGCCTTGGCATGCCTTGAATGAAGCAGACAGTATGTCCGGCTATTCTTCCTTGTCTACCCGGTTCAGTTCAAAGTTCCTGATATTGTAGAACCTGAAGAAAAGCATAGAAATTATGCATAGTACTGTGCCGGTGAGATAGGCATAGGAGAATGACGCTGCCTGTCCGATTACTCCGCCCGTTATCAGCCCGAGCCCGATTCCGACATCCCAGGATGTAAGGTAGGTGGAGGTGGCGGTCCCTCTCTGGTTGTGCACGGCCATGCATACGAACATAGTGTTGAAAGCCGGGAACATGGACCCGAAACCGATACCGAGCACAAGGGCCATTGCATAGAAGAATACCCTGGCGAATCCAGGGAAGTGCCCCATTAGGTATTCGCATGAGAACAGTCCGAAAAAGGCTGCCGTGGCTATGTACATCCCGAGCATTATTACCTGCGTTATCCTTCCTTTGTCTACCTGCCTTCCGGAAAAAAGTCTTGAAATGGCAAGCCCGGCTGCCATGAATGTAAAGAACAGCCCGGTACCTGATGCTATTCCTATGCTTTTTGCATACATTGCCACATAAGTTGTATTGATTCCGTATGGAATGGACAGCAGGAGCAGGTCTGCTCCCAACGGAAGTCCCTTCAAAAGGATGAATCTGTCCAATGAAAGATGTACTTTCTTATGCATCAGCTGCTTCTTGGGAGTCTTTACGGTAAGTGCCGCACAGAATCCGAGCGAACAGCAAATGAGAGAGCACAAGAATATCGTGTTGAAAGTATAATGGTCGTGCAGGAACAGCCCTATCATCGGGCCGAGGGCCATTGCAATGTTGTTCGCAAGCCCGTAGTATCCGAGTGCTTCGCCCCTGCGTGAAGAAGGCGTTATGTCAATTACAATGGTATTTCCGGCTACGGTCACTGTCCCGAACGACAGCCCGTGGACAATCCTCAGCATTATGAATACCGCAAGCGAACCTGTCACTATGTATCCGCCGAATATCAGTGTGAATATAAAGAAAGATAGCAGATAGAGGGGCTTCCTCTGCAATGTGTCAAGAAGATATCCGGAAAAAGGCCTGACAGTCAGGGCTGCCACTGTATAGCAAGCAAGTATCACCCCGATCATGCTCTTGCTTATTCCGAATTCTTCCACCAGGTAGAACGGCAATATGGGCATAAGCAGGAAAAAACCGAAATACAGCAGGAAATTTGCCAGCAGTATGAAACAGTAATCTTTGGAAACAAGTCTGTCTTTCATTGTCTTGTGTAATTTTATGACTATATTCCATCCTATTGCGGGCACCGGTGGAGCGCAAAGATATAATTTTTATAAATTTATTGTAACATATACTTTGAAAATCCGTCCTTTGTATGAAAACGTGATTTCCAAGAAATGTAGAAGACGTGAATTTTAATTTGTGCAACTTAATAATATAATTCAAAATGAAAAGGAAGTTTTTCCCCGTATGCCTGAAGACCGCGCTTGCCGCCGTCGAGATGAAAGACGACGGGGATGACATGACAATTTATTTCAGTATACCAGAGCATGATGCCGTTTCAGAGATGGTCCTTGTGTCGGATTCCGAAATGTCGGTGATTCTTCTTTCGGGGGATATGCCGCTGTCGGAACTGGCCTTCATTGCAGCTGGGGCATCGGGGTATTAGTATTCTGCGGCAAGCATTGGACACAAAGGGCCGGTGACAATGGATAAACAGGAATTCAAAGACATATGGCTGCCTCTTTCGGACGGGTTCTTCCGCGTGGCGTATTCTATTCTCAGGTCGGAACAGGACTCCAGAGATATGCTCCAGGACCTCTATATAAGGCTGTGGAACATGAGGGACTCTTTGGAACATGTCCGGTTCCCATCTGCCTATGGAACCCGTATCCTCCGGAATATGTGCATAGACAGGATCCGGGATGCAGGGTGGGATAAGGAGGGCGGACCTGTCCTGGAAAGTGCCTTCATGGATGGGCAGTCTGCGCCTCCGGCAGACAGGATGGTAATGAACAGGGAGATGATCAGATGCCTGTCGCGTGCGGTGGCTGCCCTTCCGGCCATGCAGAAGACAGTAGTGGAAATGAGATTTTTCAGACAGATGCCGTACTCTGAAATCGTCAGGCAGACCGGAATGTCGGCAATAAGCGCTAGAGTCCTCGTCAGCAGGGCGAGGAAGTCGCTCCAAAGTGCAATGAAAGAATTTATCAACGTAAAATGAAAGTAACGATGAAAACGGGAACGGATTTTTCGGAAAATGTCAGGATTCCGGAAGGACTTGAGCAGGAACTGTCGGATATGATCGATTCCATGGATGCCGCAGAAAAGATATTGCCTCCAGACCATAGTCCGGCGCGGTACATTGCCTGGATGACGGGTATCGCAGCCGGAATAGTAATGGTTGCCGGCCTGTGGACGGCAGTTTTGGACTACCGGACTCCGAAGGACTCATTCACTGATCCAGAAATGGCATATGCCGAGGTCGAGAAAGCCCTTGCAACTATTTCGGAAAAGATGGATCCTGGCCTTGAAAAGGCTGCTGCGGCAGAAAAGACAATTGAAAGGAATCTTACTGCCATCAAAAAGTTGTATGAGGATTAATTAGTTGGGTTATAATTTATAAAACAAAAAAGTTTTACATTAAAACATTTTTGTTAGAAAATTATTTGTCAAAAATTTTAAACCAATTCGATATGATGCGTGCCATTTTTTTTGTTTTATTTCTGGCTTTCTCCTTGTCATTGTCAGCGCAGGGTGGAAAGGACATATACAACAGGTATTCCGGGAAAAAGGGAGTGAGCGCCGTGTATATTTCTCCGGCTATGTTCGACCTTATGAAGGAGCTCCCTGACATAGAGGTCGAAAACGGTGAGGTGAACCTCGGCGGAATCATCAGGACATTCGACGGGATGTACATTCTGAATATCCAGGACCAGGAGCTTTCCTCCAGGCTGTATTCCGACATTTCCGCTATGGTGAGGCGCGGCAGCTACAAGCTTCTGATGGAGGCGGTCGAAGACGGACAGGAGATGCATATCTATATCGTAAGGGACGGGGATGTCGTGACTGATTTCCTTCTGGCTGCCCGTGAGGGCGGTACCTCCGTTTCGGTCATATCCATAACTGGCAGGATGCCGATGTCTGGGCTGCAGAAGATCCTGGCCGATGCGGCGGACTGATTTGATGTTTCCCGATATCTGTATATATTTGCACCGTAATTTGATTTCTTTATGGAAGATTACGGGTTTTTGAGGGTTGCTGCCGCTGTTCCGGTTGTCGAAGTGGCAGATCCCGATACCAATGCGGGCAGGATATGCAGACTGATAGGCGAGGCTTCATCCAGAGAGGTTTCGCTTGTCGTATTTCCCGAGCTGAGTGTGACCGGCTACACCTGCGGTGACCTTTTCGGCCAGCAGCTTCTCATTGAGAAGGCTGAAAAGGCAGTAGGAAAAATTATGGCCTATACGAGAGGCAAGGATATTACCGCAGTCATAGGTGCGCCGGTGAGGGCTGCCGGCAGGCTTTACAACTGCGCGGTCGTCATCCGTAACGGGAACATCAAGGGGATTGTTCCCAAGATACACCTTCCTTCATACAATGAGTACTATGAATCCCGCTGGTTTTCTTCAGGCAGGGATTTCCTTTCAGGGCAGTCATCCGCGGCTGGGCGTTTCCTTGTCAACGGAAAGGACACCGTCCGTGAAGGTTTCCATGCCGAGATACGCTATGCCGGGTTCAGGTGCAATATTTCCCCTGACATGCTGTTCCTCATCGGGGAAACGGCATTCGCAGTGGAACTGTGCGAGGATCTGTGGACCCCGGTACCTCCGTCATCATACCATGCCCTGGCGGGGGCCGGACTGATCGTGAACCTTTCTGCAAGCAACGAAGTGCTGATGAAACATTCCTACCGCAGGGAACTGGTACGGCAGCAGTCTGCAAGGACCATCTCGGCATACGTTTACTGCTCCGCAGGATTCGGGGAGTCCACGCAGGACGTCGTGTATTCCGGAGCGGCTATGATATGCGAGAACGGAACACTGCTTTCAGAGAACGAGCGCTTCGGGGCATCGGATTCACTGATTGTCTCGGATGTCGATATGGAGAAGCTTTCCGTACTCAGGCAGAAGACCGGCACGTTCGGGGCGGTGGCTCCTGACGGAACTCCATCCAGCGCGTATTATGGCCTTTATTCGAGGGTCGGGCTCGGTGCTCCGGCCGCAACAGACTTTGAGAAGGAACTGTGCAGGTACGTTGAGCCGCATCCGTTCGTTCCGGGGGAGGATGAGAAAGGAGCGCGGTGCAGGGAGATTTTCTCCATCCAGGTTGTCGGGCTGGCTTCACGCCTGATACACATAGGCTGCAGGCATGCCGTAATAGGCATATCAGGCGGACTGGACAGCACCTTGGCCCTGCTGGCGGCCGTACAGGCTTTCGACAAGGCCGGCATTGCCCGCAATGGGATTGTCGGTGTCACCATGCCTGGCTACGGGACCACAGACCGGACCTACCGCAATGCCGTGACATTGATGCATGCCCTCGGGGTCACGGTAAAGGAGATTTCCATCGCTGCAGCCTGCGACCTGCATTTCAAGGATATCGGCCACGATAAAGAAGTGCATGACGTCACATACGAGAATACCCAGGCGAGGGAGAGGACACAGATACTGATGGATATCGCCAACCAGTGCGGAGGCATTGTGGTCGGTACCGGGGACCTTTCCGAACTTGCGCTCGGCTGGGCTACATACAACGGGGACCACATGTCGATGTACGGAGTGAATGCCGGCATACCGAAGACACTGGTGCGCCATCTGGTGCGCTGGGTGGCTGATTCCCTGCCGGAGGCAAGGGATATCCTTCTGGATATAATGGACACCCCTGTAAGCCCCGAGCTCCTTCCTGCAGACCGGGACGGCAATATATCCCAAAAGACGGAGGACCTTGTGGGGCCGTATGAACTGCATGATTTTTTCCTCTACAATTTCTTCCGTTTCGGATATCCTCCACGGAAGCTCCTGTTCCTCGCCCGCAAGGCTTTTGCAGGAGTATACGATGAGCGGACCATCAGGAAATGGCTCAGGACATTCGTCCGCAGGTTCTTTACTCAGCAGTTCAAGCGTTCGTGTCTTCCGGACTGTCCGAAAGTGGGGTCTGTTTCCCTGTCCCCGAGAGGGGACTGGCGGATGCCGTCAGATGTTTCAGGCATGGCTTTCCTGAATGACATTGACTGAATGTTTCCGGCCTACGGTACAACGACAGACACCTTCCTCCCGGCATGTTCCGGTATGAAAGGTGTCTGTCGTTGTATTCCTGTCGGTATAGGGCTATAGCTCCTCGAAATCCACATCCGAGAATCCCTTCTCGATATCCTTGCCCTGCTCTTCCTGCTTTGCCGCTCCGGCCTCTCCGGAAAGGCAGTTATTACGTATATAGTCAACCACTTCCTGGAGACCTTCCGCAAATTTGTCGAAATCCTCCTTGTAGAGGAAAATCTTGTGCTTGTCATAGGCAAAGCGGCCGTCTTTCTCGACCTTGCGCTTGCTTTCCGTAATAGTCAGGTAATAGTCATTGCCTTTTGTGGTCTTGACATCAAAGAAATATGTCCGTTTGCCTGCACGTACGGGCCTGGAGTAGACATCTTCTCCGGAGCGTTCCTGGCCATTCACCTCATCGAAATCTTCACTATACATTTGGATGTATTTTTAATGTAAATCTCTGCAAATTTAGGGATTTTTCTGAAAATGCATATATATTTGCACAAAATTTCGTAAACCGTATGCTCAACAGACGAATCTTAAGAATCAAGGCGTTCAAAGTTCTTTATTCAAGTATGCTGTCCGGCAACATGTCCGTATCGGAGGCGAAGACACAGCTGGAACTTTCCTGCGAGGCCACGCGCGATCTCTATATTTTCATGCTCGGGATAGTCTCCCCCCTTACAGCCATAGCCAGGGAGAGGATAGAATCGGCAAAGAGGAAGCTGGTCCCTACAGAAGAGGACCTGAATCCGAACACCCGTTTCGCGGACAACAGGCTTGCTGTCCTTCTGGATTCCGATCCGGACTTCGTCAAGATATTCAAGAAGAGGAAGTTCTCCTGGGAGCCTTACGACATCTTCCTGAGGAAAGTTTATTCATCCGTTGTCTCCAGGCAGTACTACAGGGACTACATGTCCTGCGGGGAGTCCTCGCTGGCGTATGACTGCCGGCTGTTCATAAAGATTTTTGAGGACGAGTTCGTAGACAGCCCGGAGCTTGAGCAGATACTTGAGGACATGTCCATCTACTGGAACGATGATCTGGCCTATTCGCTTACTTATGTTTGCAGGACGCTCAAATCCCTTGCAAAAGGGGAGAGATGGAGCCTTCCTCCTTTGTACCAGAGCGATATGAAGACCGGACCGGGCATAGAAAGCGACAAGGCTTTCGTCACCCGCCTCGTGCAGGCGGCGATCTCAGGATTTGACGGCTACTCGTCACGGGTGGCTGCGGCGGTCTCAAACTGGGACAACGACAGGATTGTAAGCACTGACATGGCGATCATTGTGCTCGGCCTTGCCGAAGCCGTGGAATTCCCTGGCATACCAGTGAAGGTCACCATAAACGAATATGTCGAGATATCCAAATATTACGGGACTCCAAAAAGCCGGATTTTCGTGAACGGGCTTCTTGACAGGCTTATTTCCGCAATGCAGGAAGAAGGGCTGGTGGCAAAGAGGGCGGACTGCGGCAGGTGATTTTGATTTTAGGCGATAAAGCCTTATTTTTGATGCCGGATTTTAATTACATTAAACAGAATAGAAATGAATTTCCTTACTTTTGTATTGCAGGCACAGCCTGCCGCAGGCCAGCAGGCAGGGGGCGGATGGTCCATGTGGGTTATGCTGGTCCTCATCATCGTCGTAATGTGGTTCTTTATGATCCGTCCACAGAGAAAGCAGCAGAAGGAACTCCAGAAGTTCCGTGACGGGCTGAAGAAAGGGGACAAGATCGTCACTATCGGAGGAATCTACGGTACGGTGGTAGAAATCAAAGACAAGACCCTTCTGATTGAGGTTGACAGCAATGTCAAGCTGAAAGTCGACAAGAATTCGGTCGTAAAGGATTTCTCAGAGACCGTTCAGCAGTAGTGGCCGTTATGCTTTAATGAAAGACTTCTTCCATAAGATACTGAAGTTGATGAATATCAGCGGGAGGGACTGGACTGTTTTTCTTCTGGCCCTCCTGCTTGCTTTCAGTATATGGCTTATCCACAACCTTTCGCTCCGTTATACGGAGTTCATGCAGGCTTCCGTGGAGGCAACAAGCAATATTGAAGGCCATTATTACCGTTCCTCCAACAGGAGCGATGTCATAGCCAGGTGCCAGACCACCGGCTACAATATAGTCAGGAATGGCCTTTTCTCAGGCAAAAGGAAGGTCTCCGTGGCGTTTGACGCCTCGTCCCTGCACCACAAGTCAGGAGAAACGTACTATATCACATCTTCTGAGCTGAAGGAATCTGCCCATCTCATTTTCGGGGACAATGTCCAGATAGAGTACTTCATAACTGATACCCTTTTTTTCAGGTTCCCATACGAGAACCACAAGCGTGTCCCGGTGAACCCTGTCCATGTCCTGACATTCAAGCCGCAGTACACTGCCATGTCGCCTTTGGAGATAGAGCCGGATTCGGTGACGGTATACGGAGAGCCCATACATATTGACGACATAACAAGGATAAATACCGAGGCGATAAAGATCGGTGACATATCTTCCGGTATACATGGCGTCGCCAGGCTGGAACGCATAAAAGGTGTACGGCTTTCAGAGACGGAGGTACACTATTCCATGCCGGTGACAAGATTTGTGGAGATACCGGTTACAGTCGGCGTACAGGCAAGGAATGTCCCTCCCGGCAAGTCCCTTATGATATATCCTTCTGTAGCGACAGTCAGTCTGAGGTGCGCCTTTCCTGTCACTTCCGACCTTTCCGAGGGTGTGAGGGTGTATGTCGACTACAATGATTTCATAGCGTCTCTGGGCGGCAGGTGCATGGGGCATATCCCGGCTCTTCCCCAGGGGGTCATCAACTATTCCGTCTCCCCGAGGTTCTTCGAATGTGTCATCACGGACGAAAAATGAAGACTCTTGTGATAACAGGCGGGATAGGCAGCGGAAAGTCTGCCGTCTGCCGTCATTTCGCCTCAAAGGGCATTCCTGTCTATGATTCCGACAGCAGGACAAGGCAGCTGTATGACAGCGACAGGGACCTTGTGTCCCGGATTTCCAGTTCCATCGGTACGGACATTACCGGCGCGGACGGGAAGGTGTGCCGCAGCAGGCTTGCATCGATAATCTTTTCCGATACGCAGAAGCTTTCAACGCTCGAAAGCATAGTCCATCCCGCCGTAAAGAATGATTTCGTCAAATGGCGGGATTCTTTCCCGGAAGGGAGCGTGCCATTTGTTGTCATGGAATCAGCAATAATCTTGGAGAAACCGCTTTTCAAGGACATTGCGGACAGGGTCCTTCTGATAGACGCTCCTGTGCAGGTGCGGATGGAGAGGGCTGTACGCAGGGACGGTGCGGCGGCAGAACGGATAAGGAGCAGGATGGCCGCGCAGAAACTCCTCAATGACATATCGGAAGGTCTGGCGCGCGCTGATGCGGATTATGTAATCGTCAATGACTCTGATGAGGCTGCCCTTTTCCGGAAGGCGGATTCGGTTTACGCCTCCATGTGCGGTATGGCATGAACGGGTGAGTAAAACTTGTCTGCAGTTATTTTTATCAAAATCAAAACAGTTTCTTATATTTGCCACCTGAAATAAACTGACAATAAAAGTATGAAAACGGATCTTACGAAGATTCTGTCCATTTCCGGGCAGAGCGGCCTGTTCAACTATATCTCACAGGCAAGGGCCGGTGCGATTGTGGAGGCTCTTTCAGACAAGAAAAGAAGCTGTTTCGGAATGAACAGCAGGATTACGACGCTGGCTGACATATCTATCTATACGGACGAGGGGGAGACAAAGCTCAAAGAGGTGTTCCTCAAGATGAAGGAAGTGCTCGGGGATGCAGACGCCCCTACGTCGAAATCTTCTCCGGAGGAGCTGAAGTCCTTCTTTGAAAAGGCTCTGCCGGATTACGACAGGGACAGGTTCTATGTGTCCCACATGAAAAAGGTCGTGGACTGGTATAATGCCCTGAAGAAATACGCATCCCTTGATTTCGAGGAGGAAGACGGCAAAGAGACGGCTTCTGAAGAAGGTCAGGAGTAACGGGCATGCAGCAGAAGCAGACACTGCAGGCAGTCACTATGGGCTGCTCGAAGAACCGCGTGGACACGGAGCATATCCTTGCCCGTGCGGTCTCTTGTTATGAGGTCCTGCCTGAAGACTGGGACGGCGGGGCGGACTGTCTGCTGATAAACACCTGCGGCTTCATCGGTGACGCAAAGGAGGAATCCATCCAGATGATACTGCAGGCTGTGGAAAGGAAAAAGTCCGGCGACTACGGGCAGGTAGTGGTGTTCGGCTGCCTTTCCCAGAGGTATTCCGATGAAATGCCAGGCCTGATACCGGAGGTGGATGCCTGGTTCGGGGCAAGGGACTTTTCCCCGCTTCTTGAATATCTTGGCATTAAAGGGCAGGATGACAGCCGGACAGGCAGGCTGCTTACCACTCCGGGGCACTATGCATACCTCAAGATTTCGGAAGGCTGCGACAGGCGGTGCGCATACTGCGCCATACCGTTTATCCGGGGCAGGCATGTCTCGGTGCCGATGGAGGAGCTGGTGGCGGAGGCCGAACTGCTTAGGGACAAGGGTGTCAGGGAGCTGATTGTCATAGCTCAGGACACTACATATTATGGCCTGGACCTTTACGGGGAGAGAAAGCTGGCGGAACTGCTTGAGAGGCTTTCGGGGATAGACGGGATAGAGTGGATAAGGATACACTATTCCTATCCTGACGGGTTCCCGCGCGATGTCCTCGATGTAATGGCCGATAATCCGAAGGTATGCCGGTATATGGATATTCCTCTCCAGCACATATCCGACAAGGTCCTTGATATGATGCACCGGCATGTGGACGGCGCATGGACCAGGGCCTTGATAAAGGAGATGAGGGAGCGTGTGCCGGGGGTGGTGCTGAGGACTACTATGATAGTGGGGCATCCCGGAGAGGGGAAGAAGGAATTCGCGGAACTCCTGGAGTTCGCGAAGGAGGCCCGCTTCGAAAGGCTGGGTGCGTTCACATATTCGGAGGAGGAAGGCACATACGGGGCCGGGCACTACAAAGATACCGTGCGTCCTGCCGAGAAACAGCGCCGTCTTGATGAACTGATGACCCTTCAGAGCGGTATTTCGCTGGAGTTCAACCGTTCCCGTATCGGCACGGAAGAGAAAGTGATAGTAGACAGCTTTTCCGACGGCGTGTTCGTATGCAGGAGCGAGTTCGAAAGCCCGGAAGTGGACGGTGAGATACTTGTCAAGTACGACCCGGCCGCATTTGAAGGCTCTGAACCGTATTCTTTGGTAGGGGAGTTCATGAAAGTAAGGATAACAGGAGCCGATGAATATGACCTCATCGGCGAAGTAATGGATATTCTTTAAATTTTTTGCCATGGAGAGGTTTCCGATATTGCTTGCCGGACTGTCTTTTCTGGTTGTTTCTTGCGGACCGCTGGCCTTTACTCTGGATGTGGAGACAAGGGATGTCTCCAGGTCGGGCCTTGATCTTGCAGCGAAGACTTTTTCAGTGGTTTACGTAGACAATGGGGACAGGGCTGATTCTTCATTTGCCGCGTCTGCGGCTGACGGGTTCGCCCAGAAGCTCGAGTCCGAATACTTTTCAGGTGAGAGGCTGATCGGGGTCTACAGGCTCGACAGCATACCCGGGGCTGTATATTCTTCAAAAGACACCCTGCTTAACCTGCTGATGGATGTCTCCACCGATGTCGTGTTCCTCATCGAGCCTCCAGTGCTCGGTCATGCCGTTGCCGGGGAGCCGGTAAAGGTAAAGACCGGAGGAAAGATCCCTGCAGATTCATCATACCTCTCTGAAATCGATGTGCCTTTTTCTGTCCGCCTGTATGTATATGACTCCATGAACCAGGCGGATTCTGTCTATTCCTATATCGGACGCAGTTCAGTGAAGCCTGTGGCCTATACGGATGGCCGGCAGTCAGACAGTGTGGTGATAGCAAAGGCAATCGAAGCTATCGGGGAGCCTTCGGCTGTAATAGGGCAGAGGCTTGCGGATTCGTTTGTCTCGACATGGAAGAACGAGAGCTACCAGATCATTTACTATGGAGGGGACAGGTGGCTTGAGGCAGCGGTGGCGGCAAGTGACTACCGCTGGAAAGACGCCCTTGATATATGGATAAGCCTGACCTCCACGAACAATCTCCAGAAGCGCTCCTGCGCCGAGTACAATATCGCTGTCGCGTGCTATATGATGAGGGAGTACGGGCTTGCCCTTGAGTGGCTTGACCGTTCTGATGCGGACTATCCTGTCGCAGAGGCACGCAGCCTCAGACAGAAAATCAGCTCCAGGATGAAGAAGTAGACATCCCGGAGCTGCAAAAACGGTTTTCAGTATTGTCGTTCAGTATGTCCGGCGGCGGGGAAGCGCAATCCGGACAAGGTTTCCTTCAGTCCCGGCCCTTGATTGCGGCGGCAAGGATGGATATAGGGTTCATGACCTTGTATCCTGTCGACATCTCTATCTGCCACTTGCATGTTTCGCAGTCGCAGGCGACATAGTCGGGGTCAACGGCCCTGATCTGGTCGAAAAGCGGCTTGCCTATAGCCTGGGACACCTCATAATTCTCTTTCTTGAATCCGTATGTGCCTGCTATTCCGCAGCAGTTGGAATCCAGCATGGTGAATTCTACTCCAGGAATCATTTTCACCAGCCTGGCGGAGAATATTCCCCAGCCCAGTTTTTCCATGTGGCACGGGACGTGGTATGCTATCCTGGCCTTGAAATCGTCTCTGAACTCAAGTTTTGCCTTCCCGCTTTCAAGAAGCCTGTAGATGAACTTTACGGCGAGTTCCATGCGGTCACGTACGGAGCTGTTGTCGACACCCAGCAGGTGCGGGTATTCGTCCCGTATGGTGAAGGAGCATGAGGACGATGTCCCGAGGACGGCCTCGCAGGATGAAAGTGCCCCTTCCATCAGCTTGATATTCCTCCTGGCATTGCGTGTGGCCTGGTTTATCATCCCGTTAGAGACAAGCGCCACTCCGCAGCATTTCTCCCCGTCCAGAAGCCTTACCCCATATCCGAGGGCATTCATCACCTTTACAAAATCTTTCCCGAGCTGCGGGTAGTTGTAGTTGGCATAGCATCCGTGGAAATATGCCACATGCCTGTCGAACTTCTCCTGGTCCCTGAGGGCGTTCTTCCTGAACCAGCTTTCGAATGTCTGTGACGAGTATTCCGGAAAACTCCTCCGGTGGTCTATTTTCAGGACTCCGTCCATGATCTGCTTTACGGGCTTGATCTTCAGTGTGGCATTGACCACCGGGGCGACCTTTGTCGCGATTCCGCCCATCATGTCCGTGCTTGCAAGCATGATGTCCCGGAGTTTCGGCCTGGATTTTCCATATCTGATCTTTGCGGCCTGGATTATGTCCCCTATCCTCACACCGGAAGGGCAGGCCACTTCGCAGCGCTTGCAGTTCAGGCAGTATTTCAGCGTCTGGTCGAAGAATATGCCTTTTTTCAGCCTGAGCCTTTCCCCGTCCGGCCCGGCCTGCTTGGGGCCAGGGTATTCCGGGTTTACAGGGACGACAGGGCAGTAGACCGTGCAGACAGTGCATTTTATGCACTGTTCGAAATTGTTTTCGCTTATGTTGTTCTCTTGCATTTTCATCTCGGTCATAAAATGGTCATAATGTCGTGTTTACGCTTGAAAGGATGCTGTCCGCCACGTACATGGCAGTGAAAATGGCAGTCCCTGCCCCGCTTCCTTCGTAGAGCGGGTTGCTCCCGCCTAAGACAGAGCCTGCTGCATAGAGGTTCTCTACCGTACTGCCGTCTTTGATGCATCTCATCCTGCTGTCAGTCCTGATCCCGTATGATATGTAGTTCTGCCTGTTGAAGAAATCCGTGTCATACCATCTTTCCCGCTGGGTGTCGGAGATGATGTCGAGCCCGAAGATGTTTTCGACTATGCGCTCCGGTGTGGCTGAAAGCCCTTTGCTGAAAAAACTACCGGTCGCCAGGACATAGCTGTCAGCTTCGAGCCGTATGTCACCGAAATTCACGGTTCCAATACTCATGACCCTGGACCCTGCCAGTTCCGGGGACAGCGCGGTATCTCCCGCCAGGAATACCCCTCCGGATGCCTCGAACTCCTCCTTGAGCCTCATTTGTGTCCTGATGCCCGGGACGGACGGCGGCATAGTAGCTACGAAAAACACCTCCCTGCCGATGGCTTTTGTGAGCCTGTCTTTCACTTCCGGGGTCCTGAGCCCGAAAACTGCAGGGAGCAGCACTGCCTCCTCGTCCTGCAGCTGCTGCTTTATCTGGCTGACAGCCTTGTCGGCGCACTCCTGGCGGTCAAGCACCCTGGCGATGTTTGCAGAGCGCATCTCGCTCGGGTTTCTGCGCAGGCGCTGCATTTCCTCTATGTCTATGACCGATGTCCTGCAGGCTGTCCCCCTGCTTTCAAGCGATTCGGCTATGAACGAAGTGTTGAAGTCAAGGAAGCCTTCTATATTGGCTATCAGCACCTTTTTCCACGGGACACTCTCGTTCTCGAGCAGGCTGAAATCTTCCAGGGACAGCCATGTCGGCTTGAAGTTCCCTGTGGGGGTGATCCTGTAGCCGTTGCTGAAAGGATCGCCGCCCAGCTTGATTCCGCATCCGCTGAAGAACTCCTTGACACTTCCCATGTATCCGGTGAGCCTCTCTTTTCCTATTTTGCTGTAAGGGTGCTCCTCCGGCAGGTTTCCGAGCGCTTCTTTCAGGTCTTTTGCAGTTTTCCCGTCCGGAGTCCTGTCCAGGAAGTCGAAATATCCGGAGGAAAAATGCATTGCGCTCTGCCCTGATGATATAATGGCGCACTTGCGTCCGGCCTTCTGCAGCCTGAGGCCGCATACCAGTCCCGAGAGTCCGCCTCCTATTATGATGGAATCGAATTTCATGTCCTAATTAATTTTCTAAACCACAAACACCTGTATATATCCACTGCGAGTATTCGCTCTCGCGGAGCGCATCGCCCCAGCCTACCGGATATATGCCTTTCCACCTTTCGTTCAGGAAATGTTTCAGGTCTTTTTTCCCTTCCCTGGCGCAGTTGCCTGCCTGTGAGATCAGCCCGGCCGCACGGCAGGCGCACAGTTCGCCCTGGCAGGTGCCCATGCCGACCCTAGTCCGGCGCCTGAGGTCCACAAGATTGTGTACATCAAGCTCTTCCATCGCATACCGTACTTCGCCTACGCTCACTTCCTCACATTCGCATACGAGCGAAGTGTCATACCTGTTTCCTGCAGGTATCCTGCTCGTAAGGTCCCCGTGCCTGCCGGCTGTGGCTTTCCTGATGGTGCCTGCACTGCCCCATATCTTTTTTGAAATGACCTCTATATCTTCGTTTTTCGAGCCGGGAAGCGGAATGTCCATGGTCTGGCACTTCCTGTCTACACCGAGTTTTCTGCATACGGCGTCGGCGGTCCATTCTGCCATGAGCCTGTAGGTCATGAGTTTTCCGCCTGTTATGCTTATGAATCCCTTGATGCCGTCACGTGTCTCGTGGTCAAGAAGGACAATTCCTCGGCTGATGTTCCTGCCGCTCGGGTCATCATCCGCAGACACAAGCGGCCGCACACCGGCGTATGCGC
This sequence comes from uncultured Bacteroidales bacterium, assembly GCA_944325965.1. Taxonomy (GTDB): domain Bacteria; phylum Bacteroidota; class Bacteroidia; order Bacteroidales; family UBA932; genus Cryptobacteroides. Next base: position 12,759 of record CALVCB010000028.1, on the reverse strand, counting down.
GCAGTATACGCGTAGTTGCCAGGGACGGTGCCAGTTTCGCCCCTTCGGTGAGGAGGAGGTCCACTTCGTCCGGGGTAACCTTCATGTTGTCGACCTCGTCGAATGGGATGTGGCTCGATGTTGTCCCGATTACGCATACGGTGTCTCCCGGTACGAGTATGTCGGCGTTTGCAGGCTTGCGGCATCTGTTGAGTACCACGTTGTTGACCCTGTGTCCGAAGATAAGCAGTGCCCCCTTGGCCGGGAACATGTTGATCGTGACGCCGGCCATCTCCGCTATCCGGTGTCCCCAGATTCCGCCTGCATTCACTGTCACGGGGGCATAGAACTCCAGGTCCTCGCCGGTGATATGGCTGTGTACCCTTACCCCTTTTACCGTATTTCCGTCCTTGATGAAGCCTGTCAGCTCTGAATACACCATAATCTTCGCCCCATGCAGCTTGGCGTCGGTAATGTTGGCGCTGGTGAGCCTGAACGGGTCGACGGAACCGTCAGGCACCTTGACAGCGCCTATGATTGACGGGTTCACAGACGGCTCCATGCGGATAGCCTCCTTAGGGTCTATTATCTCGGCCTCGATCCCGGCCGACCTGCATGCCTGGGCGAATTTTTCCTGATAGGCAAGGTCATCTTCAGGAAGCGTGATGAAAAGTCCGTCTGTCTCCTCTACGCAATGCCGTGCAACTTTGCGCAGTATCATGTTCTCCCTGATGCATTCCTGTGCTGACTCCTGGTCCGTGACCGCGTATCTGGCCCCGCTGTGGAGCAGTCCGTGGTTCCTGCCGGTTGCCCCTGTAGCGATGTCATTCCTCTCTATAAGAAGTACATCAAGCCCCCTCAGGGCACAGTCCCTGGCGGTTCCGGCACCGGTAATGCCGCCTCCGATGATTATCACATCGAATTCGTTTACGTTTTTTTTACCGTGTTGGCTCATTATGATAAATAAAGGTGTTTCATTTTGAAATGCAAATATAAAAATATATTTCGAAACGAAATGATATTTATAAAAAAACCGTACAAAAAATGAATGCCCCCCTGTCCGGACACGTTCACGTCAAATTATTTTTTAACTTTGACGCGAATTTGAAAGCAGTATTATGAAGTACGTCATATCGGTCTGTTCATTATTGGCCTGCATTATTTTCAACGTTCTTGCCGCTTTGCCGGCCTACAGCCAGAAAGCCAGGTTTGCCTACGATGTGGATTTTGAAGTGAATTTCGACAACAGGGAGTACAGTGTCTCCAGGTTTTCTTCATCAAGGACCATCTTCGGTGCCCGCCTCACCCCTTCCGTCGGGCTGGAGCTTGATGAACGCTCCGGAAACGGCAGGCACTTCATTATGGCGGGGATCGATGTGATGAAGGACTTCGGTGATTCTCCGGTATCGCCTTCGGTCACCGGGGACAGTGGCAGCGGGGAGCTCTCATCCAGCAAGGAGAACTGGGACCTTTTCCATGAAATCACATTGTATTACAGGTATTTCCTGACCAAGGGCAGGACCGAAATAGGCATAACGGCCGGAATATTCCCGCGCCGTTTCATGGAAGGTGAGTATTCCCGGGCCTTCTTTTCCGACTCATTGAGATTCTATGACAATAATATAGAGGGCATGATGTTTTCGTTTACCCGTCCTTCATCCTATTTTGAGATAGGTTGCGACTGGATGGGGATGTTCGGGACCGACCGCAGGGAGCGTTTCATGATATTCTCCTCCGGACACGGGAGCCTGTCGGAGATGTTTTCACTGGGATATGCGGCATATCTGTACCATTTTGCAGGCTCTGAAAATGTCTCGGGGGTGGTTGACAACGCCCTTGTAAATCCGTACGCCACTCTTGACCTTTCCCGCAGGACAGGTCTCCAGCGGCTGGATTTCAGGCTCGGCTATCTGCAGTCCATGCAGAATGACAGGAAGAATATAGGCAAATATACCTTCCCGCTCGGAGGCGAGTTCACGGTGTCTGTCCGCAATTGGAACGTGGGCCTGGAGAATTACCTGTTCTATGGCACCGATATGATGCCTTATTACAGGAATCTCGATTCCGGAGGTATTATGTACGGAGACCTGCTGTATATGGGCGAGCCTTTCTACAAGGTGAAGCTGGACGGGGACGGTGCCGGCTTATATGACCGGGTCGAGGTGTACTATGAGCCACGGATCTCAGATTTCCTTTCCATAAGGGCTTCTGTTGTAGCCCATTTCAATGGCTGCTCCTATTCCGGCCTGCAGCAGGTCGTCACCCTGAAATTCAACCTCGGGACCCTGCTCCAGAAGAACAGGTCCGGACAGAAACCGGCCCCGCGTCCAAAAGTGAAAATACAGGAGAGGAACCTTCAGGGATGGATTATATGAAAAGCCGGACAGACAGGATGACGCAGGATACATTGAATATAGCGCTGGTGGAATTTTCCCCCGTGTGGGAGTCTCCGGCAGAGAATTTGGGGACTTTGGACAGGGTGTTTACGCAGATTGCAGGCGGCGCCCTTCCGTTGAAACCTGACCTTGTGGTGCTCCCGGAGTTCTTTGCCGTGGGGTTTACGATGAATCCTGACGTGGCAGAGCCTTCAGACAGCTCCGCCACCCTGTCATGGATGGAGAAGACCGCTTCAAGGTTCGGCTGTGCAGTGGCCGGGTCGGTCCCGGTGAAATCCGGCCGGGAGAGGTACAACAGGATGTTTTTCGTCACCCCGCCTGTCTCTGTAGGGAAGGCGGATGCGGACTTCTATGACAAGTCATACCTTTTTTTCGGGGGAGAGGATGCCAACTACTCACGTGGGACGCTCCGCGGGAAGGTGTTTTCGTTCAGGGGATGGCGCATCCTGCCCGGGATATGTTTTGATATGAGGTTCCCTGAGCTTGCCAGGAATTCCGGTGCAGAGCCTTATGACCTGTATCTGAATGTTGCGAACTGGCCTGTGGCGCGCAATGCCGCTGCTGATATTCTGCTGAAAGCAAGGTCCATAGAAAATGTGTGCTGGAGTGTATTCTGCAACAGGACAGGTGCTGACCCCCTTCTTGAATACAGCGGAAATTCAGCTATAATAGACTATCGCGGGAGGAGCCGGGGGAAAAGGTATACGGTGGAGGGGGTTCCTGTAGTATGCGGTACCCTGGAGAAGGCCCCGATGCTCCGTTTCCGCAGCGGGTTCCCTATCCTGGACCTGGTCAGATGACGGGGGAGAGGTGTCTTTTCCTGTCGTTTCGACCGGACGCAGCGAGTGGAGAATATTGGTTTTAGGATAATAAATTTAATATAAATGAAAAGATTTTCAGTTTTTTCTGTCCTGATCCTGGCTGCTGTCTCGTGCAGCGGCCCCAAAGACGGGACCTACAGGTTGCAGCTGTTCACAACCAATGATGTGCACGGGCGCTATTTCGACTCCCTCTATGTCGAGGACGGGACGCGGCAGTCGCTGTATGCCGTCTACCATTATGTAGACAGCGTCAGAAAGGCGGACGGCCCTGAAAATGTGATATTCGTGGATGCCGGGGACTGCCTGCAGGGGGACAATGCCGCCTATTATTACAATTATGTGGATACACTTACCCCTCACCTGTATGCCCGTATGGCCAACTATATGGGCTATGACGCTGTGGCTGTGGGAAACCACGATGTGGAGACCGGACATGCTGTGTATGACCGCGTGGCGGACCAGATGGATATGCCTTTCATGGGGGCGAATGCGCTCCGCAATGACAACGGCAAGCCGTATTTCGCCGATTATACGGTCATCAGGAAAAACGGCCTGAAAGTCGCCATCCTCGGGTTCACCAACCCTAACATGAAAAACTGGCTCTCCGAGGAGCTCTGGAGCGGCATGCATTTCGAGTCGCTGATCCCGCTGGTGCAGCAGGATGTGGACAGGGTGGTGGCGAAAGAGCACCCTCATGTGGTGGTTGTGGCTGTCCATTCAGGTACCGGCAACGGGGAAGGCTCCATGCTTGAGAGCCAGGGTCTGGACCTGTTCAATACGCTCAGGGGAGTGGACTTCCTCATCTGCTCGCACGACCACCGTCCAGTGGTATATTCGAAGGAAGACCTGTGCCTGATCAATTCCGGCAGCCATTGCCGCAATATCGGACACGGTGTTGTCACCCTGGAGGTCAAAGACGGGGAAGTGGTTTCCAGGGAGCTGTCAGCGGAACTGGTACCGGTACGCAAGGACGCGGCCGATCCCGGTATGAAGGAAGCGTTCCGCAAAGATTTCGAGGCTGTCAAGGCATTTACCGTAAAGCCGGTAGGTACACTTGTGAGGGGAATGAGGACACGGGATGCGTATGAGGGCATGTGCGACTATATCAACCTTCTCCATACACTGAACCTCTCCTGTGCCCCGGCGCAGATTTCGTTCGCCGCTCCTCTGACTTTCAACGGGAGCGTGGAAGGAGGTACATTGCTGTATAATGACCTTTTCACCATATACCCGTTCGAGAACCAGCTGTTTGTGGTGAGGATGACAGGGAAGGAGATAAAGGACTATCTCGAATTCTCTTACGGTACATGGATAAATACCGTTTCCGCCGGTGGGGACGGGCATCTCCTGAAGATTTCCAACGATCCTGACCCGAGGACGGGCCAGAAACACTGGTCTTTCATAGGGCGTACGTACAATTTCGATTCGGCCGGCGGCCTGGTCTATACTGTGGATGTCACGAAACCGGAAGGGAGCCGGGTGGACATATCATCGCTTGCCGACGGGACACCGTTCAGCATGGATTCGGAATACAATGTGGCAATGACCTCCTACCGGGCGAGCGGTGGCGGTGCCATCATGCGGGATGGGGCCGGCATAGATACCGACAATATAGAGTCGCGTGTCGTGGCCAGGTATCCGGAAATCAGGAATATACTGTATGACTATATTACCGCTCACGGCAGCATCGACCCTGATGTCATAGGTGATGAGAAAACAGTAGGGAAGTGGAGCTTCATACCGGAGAAGATGGCATCGGAGATGATGCGGCGGGATATGAAGCTGCTGTTTGAATAGGCCTCTTCCCTATATATTTTTAGTCAAGTTCCTTCGCAAGACCGCCTTCTCCTGTCTCCTTGTACAGGGAAGGCAGGTCTTTTCCTGTCTGCTTCATCACACGTACCACCTGGTCGAATGATACGCGGTGCAGGCCGTCTGTATACAGGGCATAGATGTTCGCGTCGAGGGCTCTTGCGGCTGCGTATGCATTCCTTTCTATGCATGGGATCTGGACCAGTCCGCAGACAGGGTCGCAGGTCATGCCCAGATGGTGCTCAAGGCCCATTTCCGCAGCGTATTCTATCTGGGAGGGGCTTCCTCCCATAAGCTGGTTGGCTGCACCCGCTGTCATGGCGCATGCCACCCCGACTTCACCCTGGCATCCCACTTCGGCCCCGGAGATGGATGCGTTCTGTTTCACGACATTGCCTATCAGGGCTGCTGTGGCCAGAGAACGGATGATACGTTTGTCGCTGAAGCCGTACACTTTCTTCAGGTGGTAGAGCACTCCGGGCAGGACCCCGCATGAGCCGCATGTAGGGGCTGTGACGATGGTCCCTCCTGCCGCGTTCTCCTCGCTGACCGCCAGGGTGTAGGCGAATATCATCCCCCGGGTGCGGAGGACATCCTTGTAGCCCTCGGCGCGGATGAAATACTGTGCCGCCTTCCTGCGCAGGTGTATCGGCCCTGGGAGGACGCCTTCCTTGTCGAGGCCCCTTTCGATGGCCTCGCACATGACCTTCCATACTTCGGCGAGATAGTCCCAGATGCCTTCGTCCTCAATCTCGCTGACATATTCCCAGTATGCCTTGCCGTATTTGTTGCACCATTCGAGAAGCTCTCCCATGGTGTTGAGCGGATATATGTCAGGTGTCTCGTCCTGTGGGAGCTGCTCGCATCTGATGGCTCCGCCTCCGATGCTGTAGAACGTCCATTCGTCCTGCTTCTCCCCGTTGTCGTCTATGGATGCTATCTTCATTCCGTTCGGATGTTCCGGAAGGAAGATCTTCGGCTGCCAGTCTATCTGCACAGGACCGAGCTGCGACAGGGCTTCATTTACCGCCACGTCCGTCAGGTGGCCTTTCCCCGTTGCGGCCAGCGAGCCGTACAGTGTCACCAGGAAACGGTGTGCCTGCGGGTGGTGGGACAGATATGTCCTTGCTGCCTTGTGGGGCCCCATTGTGTGGCTGCTTGATGGGCCCTTGCCTATTCTGTATATTTCCCGTATTGATTTCATAATTATGAAATTATCCCATTATGTATTTTGCCTTGTCGCCCAGGAGGCGGTACATCAGCCAGGTGAATCCCCATGAAATGAGGAAGATGAAGATTGCCATTACCGGTACCTGGAGCGGGATTGGCAGGTTTGCCTTTCCTATGAGCAGGAATGCCGGGCCTACAATGAAGTAGTGGACCATGTATATGCCGAATCCGCACTTCGTGAGGTTGGCGAGGACACCCCTGATTTTCTCCCCGTTCACCTTCACTTTCTGGAGCAGAAGGAACACTGCGGCTGTCATCATTGCCACATTGGGGCTGCAGAAGGTGAAGAACAGCTCCATCTCCTCCTCTGTCGATGCAGGGTTGGCTGCCGCTGCGCTGAACCCGCTGTATGTGACCACATACCCGGCCGCGAAAAGCAGGGCGGATACCAGCAGGGTTTTCGGCAGGCTCCAGCTGTTCCCCTGTTTCAGATAGTGCCCCAGAAGCAGGTAGCCGTTGAACCCGGCGAAGTAGTACAGCATCCCGAACTGGTTCCATGTGGCTTCTCCATAGAGGTAGCGGCTGATATATTCGGATGCATAGGGCAGGAACAGTGACGCGAACCATATCCCCAGGAATATCCTTTCGGTCTTCCTGTCAGCCTTTTCTATCCATGCGGAGAAGAAAGGCATGTATAGGTACAGCCCTATCAGCAGATAGATATACCACATGTGGTTTTCCTTGAAACTGAAATTGAACGGAATCATTGCCACGTCTTTCAGCGAATCGGAAAGGGCCTGTGATTCATTGCCCTGCACATAGCAGAAGAAAGTGCCTATTATTTCTTTGGGAAGTCCCAGAACCCCGGTAAGCCACGGGAACATATTGTAGAGCACGGACCATATCAGGAATGGCCACAATACCCTGAATATCCTTTTCTTATAGAACTTGCCGAGCGACATTTCCCTGACCGGGAGCAGCAGAAGTCCCGTCATCATGACGAAAAGCGGGACTGACGGTCTCAGCAGGGAACCGTATATTGCCGCCCAGTGCCTGTATTCAGGCATCTGTCCGAGGGTGGGTGAGATATAGAAAGGGTCGATGCAATGTACACCTATCACCATGAGCATCGCTACGAGGCGGATGACATCAAGCCAGACGATACGCTGGCCGGATGCTAAAGTGTTCTGCATAATTATGAAAAAACTTTAGATGGAGTCATTCGGGAATACCACGCCCCATTCTTTGCGGAGCCCGTCCATTATTTCCATGACCTTCAGGCTTTCGCTGTGAGGCATGAATTCCGTCTCCACCTTTCCGCTGTTTATGGCGTCAATACATGCCTGGACCTGGTATTCGAAACCCGTTATCTGCTGCGGGGCATATTGCGTGTCGACGAGTATATGGTCGCTGGAGTAGATGTCCGCTTTGAGAGGATTGTTTATATTGTCGAGTATGATATATCCTTTTTCACCGTTGATGATGCCCTGCCTGTCGTTGGCGCAGCATGCAGTGGCCGTGAGCTGTGCCATCCTGCCGTCGGAATATTCGAATGTGATACTGTCCTGCAGGTCTACTCCGGTATCCGACTTAATACATGAAGAGGAGATGTTCCTGATGTCATCACCGAAGTTCATGAGCGCGAAATTGATGGCGTAGACACCAAGGTCCAGCAGCGCCCCGCCCCCGAGCTCCGGTCTCATTATCCTTTCCTTGTGGGTTACCGGATATCCCAGATGGGCCGAGAGGAATGCGGTGCGCCCGATGGCACCTCCCTCGATAAGGTTCTTTACTGTTTTCCTGAACGGCATATACCTGGTCCAGATGGCTTCAGCAAGGAAGACGCCTTTCTTTTCCGAGAGTGCTATCACCTCGGCTGCCTCGCGTGCGTTGGCCATGAACGCCTTTTCGCAGAGGACGGCCTTCCCGCTCTCTATGCACATCTTCACGTGCCGGTAGTGCAGCGAATGCGGCGTAGCCACATATATAAGGTCAACATTAGGGTCGTCAGCAAGTTCTTCATAGCTTCCGTAAGCCTTCGTGAATCCCCTTTCAGAGGCGAATTTCCGGGCCTTGTCCAGCTGCCTTGCGGCGACTGCATATGCTTCTACTCCGTCCATACCGTGCAGCGTGGCTGCCATCTTTTCGGCGATATGGCCTGCTCCGATTATACCTATCTTGAACATAATTCCAGGATTTAAATTGAAACCAGCTGCGAAGATAGGAATAAAATTCATGGAAATTTTCAGGGCAGGTCGTATTTTATGGCTTTTTTTGTACTTTTGCGCAGCAAATAAAAAACGGATTATACGATGGGCGGCTTTTTCGGAACAATCTCGAAACAGAAATGTGTCAACGACCTGTTTTACGGCACGGATTACAATTCCCACATGGGGACGAAAAAAGGTGGACTCGCTACCTATGACCCGGATCTGGGCTTCATGAGGTCCATCCACAATCTTCAGAACGCATATTTCAGGAGCAAGTTCGAGGACGAGCTCGACAAGTTCAAGGGGAATGCCGGTATCGGGGTGATTAGCGACACCGACGCGCAGCCGCTTGTTATAAATTCCCATCTGGGGCGCTTCGCGATAGTGACGGTGGCCAAGGTACAGAACCTGTCTGAACTGGAGACGGACATGCTCTCCAGGAACATGCACCTCGCGGAGCTGAGTTCCGGAGTCACCAACCAGACCGAGCTGATTGCCCTGCTGATCATTCAAGGAAAGGACTATGTAGACGGTATCGAGAATGTATTCAGGAACATAAAAGGCTCGTGCTCCATGCTCCTCCTGACGGAAGACGGGATCATAGCAGCCAGGGACAGGCTCGGAAGGACTCCTGTGGTGATAGGGAGGAAGGACGGTGCATACGCCGTTACAAGCGAGACCTGCAGTTTCCCGAACCTCGACTTCGAGATAGAGCGGGACCTCGGCCCGGGGGAGATAGTACGGCTGCGTCCTGACGGTGTGGAGCAGCTCCGCAGGCCTGAGAAAAGGATGCAGATATGCTCTTTCCTCTGGGTGTATTACGGTTTCCCTACATCGAGCTATGAAGGAAAGAACGTTGAGGAGGTCCGCTTCAGGAGCGGATACAAGATGGGGCGGCAGGACACCAGCGAGGTTGACTGCATCTGCGGCATACCTGATTCGGGTGTCGGGCAGGCGCTGGGATATGCCGAGGGCAAGGGTGTCCCGTACCACAGGGCCATCACCAAATACACACCTACATGGCCGCGCAGCTTCACCCCGAGCAGCCAGGAGCGCAGGAGCCTTGTGGCCAAGATGAAGCTCATTCCCAACAGGGCCATGCTCCAGGGGAAGCGCATCATCTTCTGTGATGACTCCATAGTCAGGGGGACGCAGCTGAGGGACAATGTCAAGATACTCTATGACTACGGCGCTGCCGAAGTCCACATGAGGATAGGCTGCCCTCCTCTTATCTACGGCTGCCCGTATATAGGTTTCTCGGCTTCCAAGACTGATCTCGAACTCATTTCCCGCCGTAAGATCAAGGAGATGGAGGGAGACCCGGACAAGAACCTTGAAAAATACTCCAGGACCGGCTCTCCGGAATACTGCCGCCTTGTCGAGGCAATAAGGGCAGAGTTCGGCATGACTTCACTGAAATTCAATACTCTCGAGACTCTTGTCGAGGCCATCGGGCTGCCGAAGTGCAGTATCTGCACACACTGTTTTGACGGCTCCAGCACTTTCTGATATCATCCATGGCCGGCAGGGCGAGCTGAAGCGGCTGTTTAATTCACAGGACAGATGAGCAGAGAAAGCAACATGAAGAATATCACGCTATGGAATCGCTTCCTTTCATGGACAAGGAAGCGGCTTTCAGAGCATGACCTGATGTTAATCCTCTCTCTCATAGTCGGGGTGGCCTGTGGCCTGGCTTCAGTGGTGCTCAAACTTTCCATAGAATATATACATCATTCGCTCACATCATGGTTTGACGGTTTCGACTACAATTTCCTGTATCTCATATATCCGGGAATCGGGATGCTGCTCGCGATGCTTTTTGTCAGGTACGTCATCAAGGACAACATCGGGCACGGTGTCACCAAGGTGCTGCTCGCCGTCTCCAAGAACGAGTCCAAGATAAGGCCGCACAACATGTGGTCGTCCCTGGTGGCGAGCTCCGTCACTATCGGGTTTGGAGGTTCCGTAGGAGCCGAGGCGCCGATAGTCTACACAGGGGCTGCCATAGGGTCCAATATCGCCAGGAAAATGGGCCTGTCGTACAAGAACATGACTATCCTCCTGGGATGCGGGGCGGCGGGAGCAGTGGCCGGCATATTCAAGGCCCCTCTTGCCGGGGTGCTTTTCACTCTGGAGATACTTCTTTTCAATATCTCCATGACATCCATCCTGCCTCTGCTCCTGTCCACTGTGTCAGCCACGGTGATATCGTATCTTTTCCTGGGGGATTCCCTGCCTTTCGAGTGTACGCTTTCCCCGTTCACGATGCACAACCTCCCGTTCTACATCGTGCTGGGACTTTTCTGCGCGCTGTTCTCCGTATATTTCACAAGGACAACACTCTGGCTCGAGGACAGGATCAAGAGCATCAGGAATCCTTATTCAAGGTGGTTCATCTCGGCTGCGGGTCTGGGTCTGCTGATATTCCTTTTCCCTCCTCTGTTCGGGGAAGGGTATGATTCCCTGTCGGTGCTGCTCAACGGGGGAGAGATTTCATTTGAGGGCGAGACTGTCCTTGCTTTTTTCCTGCACAAGCCGTGGTCCATACCCATATTCTACCTTTTCATCCTTCTCCTGAAGGTGTTTTCAATGTCTTTCACCAATGCAGGAGGCGGAGTCGGAGGAACATTCGGCCCTACGCTTTTTGTCGGGGCGATAGCAGGGTTCGTAGTGGCAAGGACGATCAACCTGTTCTTTGCAAACAGCCCGTTCTCCGTACCGGAGCAGAATTTCGTGCTCGTGGGCATGGCGGGTCTCATGGCAGGAGTGATGCAGGCCCCGATGACTGCCATCTTCCTGATTGCGGAGATTTCCGGAGGATACGAACTGCTTATCCCTCTTATTCTTACGTCTACTATCTCATTCGGTGCGACAAGGATGGTGGAGCCGTATTCGATATATACCAAGCGTATAGCCAAGAGGGGAGAACTCCTCACCCATGACAGTGACCAGGCCGTGCTCACCCTTCTGAAGACATCCGACCTGATAGAGAACGACTTCAAGTCGGTGAAGATAGACGCCACACTCGGGGACCTTGTCGATGTGGTGTCCTCCTCTTCCAGGAACATTTTCCCGGTGCTGGATTCCCGCGGTCATTTCCAGGGCTATGTGTCCCTGGAGGACATACGCCGAGACATGTTCAAGAAAGAGGAATATGACCATCTCCATGTGTACAATTTCATGAAGTCCTCCCCTGAATATGTCTATGTGGATGAAAAGATGGACAGTGTCATGAACAAGTTCGAGAAGACAGGGGCATGGAACCTTCCTGTGGTGGATGAATACCGGACCTATCTGGGCTTTGTGTCCAAGTCAAAGATTTTCTCCGCCTACAGGGAACAGCTCAAGCAGGTCTCACACGACTGACCACCTATTCACGTTCAAACTCGAAGTAGAACCCTTCTATGTAGAAATTCAGGATGGTCCGTACCGCATGTACGTCATCCCGGGTGTAGAAGATGAATTCGTTTGCCCCGGCCGGGTCACTTTCGGAGTAGCAGAATGCAAATGACGGGCTGTCCTCTGTACCTGCATCGATCGCAGTCAGGTTCGGTATCCCTCCTATGCAGTGCTTCACCTTGAAAGACTGGGTCTTCTCGTGTTCTTCAGGGATATTGCCGGTGGCCTCGCCTATGAAATAGACAGGAACGGGCTCTGAAAAGTGGAACGTTATGTCCGATCCGGTGATTTCTATGTATTCCAGAGGCGTATCCAGATTGTCAGTTATGTGTTCCTCCCCGTTGCCGTCCGGCATTGGAGGGCATGTCCCTGCACGCGTGAGCACCCATGTCCCCACCATCGCCTCCGCCTGCTCGTGCGGGCTCATACTCATCAAATAGTCATACGGCTCCTCGCATGACTGAACCCATAATGCCAGAAATATGACTGATAATAATAAAACAGCAGGTCTCAATCGTTTCATAAATGTCCAGGTCTGTACCTTGAAAAGGTTCATTTCCAAAGTTATATCATTTTTTCTCAAAAATCAAAATTAATCTGCCGGTCCCGGTTCAGGCTGAATAAAATGCCTTTTTCCCTGGTGAACGCCCTCACAAAATGGGTGACGTCACCGAATCCGGCAAGATAATATAACGTCAGTTCGACGAATTTATGTTTGGAATCCGTCATACTGACGTTAAGGATTTCTGGAAGAAATCCTGTCTGTCCACCCCCAGTCACCTGCGGTGACAGCCCCTTGTTAAGGGGCGCCACCCCCTTCCTTCCCCCTCGCCGGGGGACCTGTCGCAGGCCACAGGCCTGCTCCTTAATAGGTAATTCGATGTAATTTAATGAATTAAATTCATCGAATTCACGTTAATATTAATCCATATTTTATATACAGTTGTAATATGAAAAATTATCTTTGTACCG